>DATBMB010000044.1:0-43048 GCA_036555035.1 Burkholderiales bacterium
TCGGAGCGCTGGACGATGACGCTTTCCGTGATCTCCAGCTCGAGGCACGAGGCGGGCAGTCCCGTGCCGCGCAGGATGAGGTCCACGGTCTCCACGAAGCCCTCGCGCTGGAACTGGTGCGCCGAGCAGTTGACGGAGACCTGCAGCTCGGGATAGCCGGCCTCGCGCCACGCGCAGGCCTCGGCGCACGCCTGGCGCAGCACCCATTCCCCGAGCGGTCCGATGAGGCCGGTCTCTTCCGCCGCCGAGATGAACTCGGACGGCGACACCAGGCCGCGCTGCGGATGCCGCCAGCGCACCAGCGCCTCGAAGCCGATGATGCGGCCCGACCTGAGATCGAGCTGCGGCTGGTAGTGCAGCGTGAACTCGCCGCGCTCGATGGCGTGGCGCAGGTCGTTCTCCATCACCAGGCGATGCTGCGCGGCCTCGGTCATGGCCTGGGTGAAGAACTGGTAGTTATTGCGCCCCATCTGCTTCGCGTAGTACATCGCGGTGTCGGCATTGCGCATCAGCGTCGCGACGTCCGCGCCATCGTGCGGATAGGCGCAGATGCCGATGCTGGGCGTGACCTTGAGCTCGTTGCCGTCGACCACCACCGGCTCCGCGAGGGTGTCGAGCACCTTCTGCGCCACGTGCCGCGCGTCCTCGGGCGCCTTCAGGTCGCTCAGCAGCACGACGAACTCGTCGCCGCCGAGCCGCGCGATCGTGTCGGACCCGCGGGTGCAGGACTCCAGGAGCCCGGCGACCGTCTTCAGCAGCCGGTCACCCACCGCGTGGCCCAGCGAGTCGTTGACCGTCTTGAAGCGATCGAGGTCGATGAAGAGAACCGCCAGCACCTCGTGGTCGCGCTGCGCCTGCGCGATCGCCTGCCCGATGCGGTCGTGGAGCAGCAGGCGGTTCGGGAGCTCCGTCAGCGCATCGTAATGCGCCATGTACCGGATTCTCTCCTCCGCACGCTTCTGCTCGGTGATGTCGCGCCCGGTGCCGCGGTAGCCCTGGAAGCGGCCCGCCTCGTCGAAGATCGGCCTCCCGCTCACGCTGATGATGCGCAGGTTCCCGTAGACGTCGTAGCGCTGGTAGACGAAATCCTGGAACGAACGGCGCGCCGCCAGCGCCGCCTTGTGCGGCTGCCACTGCTCGTCCGTCATGTGCAGGCGCGAGATCTCCCACCGCTGCTTCCCGATGTCATCCTCCGAGCCCAGGGCGAACTCGTGCACCCGCGAAGAGATCTGCGTGAATCGCAGCTCCGCGTCCTGCTCCCAGTACCAGTCGGAGGAGAGCTCGGTCAGGTCACGGAAGCGCGCCTCGCCTTCGCGCAGCGCCGCTTCCGCCTCCTTCAGGCCGGTGACGTCGGTGATGGTGCCGATCAGCCCGGCGACCGCGCCGCCCGGATCGCTGAAGGTCGCCTTGTTGTAGATGGTATGGTGCAGGCGGCGGTCCGCGGCGACGATTGCCGCCTCGTAGGACTGGCTGCCGGGGCGGGCGAACAGCTCCTCGTCCTTGGCGTGGTGCATGCGTGCGAGCGGCGGGTTGTCCGGGTAGAGCTCGAACACCGTCTTGCCGATGAACTGCCCGCGCGGGATGCCGAAGAACCGCTCCCACGCCTTGTTGACACCGAGGTAGCGCCGCTCTTGAGCGTCCTTGAAGAAGATCGGCTGCGGCACCGCCTCGATCAGCTGCTGGATGAAGGAGAGCTGCTCGCGCAGCCCCTCGGCGGCGCGCACGGCGCTCGCGTTCTCGGCGAGCTTCAACGCCCGCTCGCGCGAGAGGAGCAGGGCCCAGACCACCCAGAACAGCAGCAGGCTGGTCACCAGACCCCCCGCCAGGACTACCTGCGGCAGCACGCCGCCGGCGCCGTGGGCCGGCGCGGACGGCGCGCTGAATTCCAGGCGCCAGACGCGTCCGGCCACGTCCAGCGTCATGAGCTGGCTCATCACCGCTCCCGCGCCGTCCAGCACGGCGATGCGGCCGAAGGTGCGCGTACTGTCGAATACCAGGTTCTCGCGCGTGGGCTCGGCCGCCGGCACATCTCCTTCGGAAAACCCGAGGTCGTGAACGGTCAGGTCGAAGTCGCGCCCGAGCTGCCGGCCCAGCAGCCCCCCCACCAGTTCCTCCACGTTGATGGCCGAGGACACCACGCCGGCGAATGCGGCGCGGCGCTGGGCAACCGTACCGACCGGCATGCCCCCGCGGTAGACCGGTATCCGCAGCGCGACCGAGATCTGCTTGCGCGGATCGGCCGCGAGCCGGATCGGCTCGGACGCGGTCGGCTCGCCGCTGTCGCGGGTGCGCTCCACGGACGGGCGGCGCCGCGGCTCGGAGAAGAGATCGAAGCCCAGGCCCCGCTCGTTGCCCGCCAGCGGCTCGATGTAGGTCACCACCATGTAATCGTCGCGGAGACCGGGGGGCTTGATCGCGAATTCCGGGTAGCCGCGGAGATCGATGCTGCGGTCGCGCCGCACGTTCTCCTCGAACCGCGACTTCTGTGGCCCCGGTACGTGCTGCACGAAGGACACCAGGCGGACGCCGGCGTAGCGCTGTCTTAGATTGAAGCCGGAGAGGTAGCGCTGGAAGTCGTCACGATCCACGCGGTCGGACGCTACGAACAACCCGCGCAGCCCGACGAGGAGGTTGACGTTGTCCTGAAAGCGCCGGTCGAGCGCGCCCACGGCCTGCGCGACTTCGTGCTGGAACTTCGATTCCGCCTCGGCCGCGACCCGCTGCTCGGTGAAGCGCCAGATGGCGATGGAAATCACCAGCCCCAGCGCCAGCACGAGCAGTGCCGGCACGAACAGTCCGACCCGCCTGACGATGCGCGCCAGCAGGTTGCCGCGGCCGTTCGCTTCCAAGACGCCCTCGCCCTCCCAAGCACTTGTTTTATGGCTACTTTACCCGCTTACCCCCGGGCCGCGTATGAACTAACGCACGCTCCCGGCGCTGACCGGGGCCGAGGCAAATCTGCGAGAATCACACGCCCGCCGAGACCGCTCCCCCCGTGAACGCGCCCCAACGCCCGATCCGCAGCTACGTATTGCGCCAAGGCCGCTCTACTGGCGCGCAGCGACGGGCCCGCGAGACCCTGCTGCCACATTTCGGCATACCCTACGCGCCGGCGCCGCTCGACCTCGACCACGTGTTCGGCCGTGCGGCACCGCGCGTTCTCGAGATCGGATTCGGCATGGGCGAGACCACCGCCCGCATCGCCGCGCAGCACCCCGGGAACGACTATCTCGGCATCGAAGTCCATGCGCCCGGCGTCGGTGGCCTGCTCAAGCGGGTGGCGGAGCTGGGGTTGACCAACGTGCGCATCGTTCAGCACGATGCCGCCGAGGTGCTGCGCGACATGATTGGTCCTGCCGCGCTCGACGGCGCGCACGTGTTCTTTCCGGACCCGTGGCCGAAGAAGCGCCACCACAAGCGGCGCCTGCTGCAGGCGCCCTTCGTGGCGCTGCTCGCCTCCCGCCTGAAGCCGGGCGCCTGCGTGCACGTGGCGACGGACTGGGAAGACTACGCGCGCCAGATCCTGGAGGTGCTCTCCGCGGAGCCGCAGCTCGAGAACACCTGCAGCGGTTTCGCGCCGCGGCCGGCGTGGCGCCCGCAGACCAAGTTCGAGGCGCGCGGATTGCAGCTCGGCCACCGCGTGTGGGACCTGCTGTTCAGGCGGCGCTGATCAGCGGAAAATGGCGCCCGGGAAGCAACGACAAACCTTGAGGAGGAAGCGATGCGTACGAAAGGGCTCATGACTGCGATACTCGGGCTGCTGCTCGCGGCGGGCGGCGCGCAGGCCCAGGAGAAATACCCCACCCGGCCGATCCGGCTGCTCGTGCCGTTCCCGGCCGGCGGGCAGACCGACATCATCACGCGCACGTTCGCGCAGAAGTTGACCGAAGCCTTCAAGCAGACCGTGGTGGTGGACAACCGCCCCGGCGCCGCGGGCTCGATCGGCACCGAGATCGCCGTGAAAGCGAGTCCCGACGGCTACACCTTCATCATGGTATCCACGAGCTACGCCGCAAACGCGGCGCTCTACAAGCTCGCCTTCGACCCGCTCGCCGACATCACGCCGGTCGTCATGGTCGGCGAGATCGCCAATCTGGTGACCGCTCATCCGTCGGGCCCCGCGACGAACATCAAGGAGCTGATCGCGTACGCCAAGGCGAATCCCGGCAAGCTCAACTATGGGTCCGGCGGCACCGGCAGCGGCAACCACCTGGCGGCCGAGCTCTTCAACCAGATGGCCGGCACCCGGATGACGCACGTGCCGTACAAGGGCGCCACCTCTGCGACGAGCGACCTGATCGGCGGACAGATCCAGCTCATCTTCGCTGGCCTCCCCGGAATGATCCCGCACGTCAAGGCAAATCGCGTGCGCGGGCTCGCGGTGACGGGCGCCAAGCGCTCCAATACCTTGCCCGGCGTCCCGGCCGTCGCTGAAACCGTACCAGGCTACGAAGCCGTGAGCTGGGCGGCGGTCCTGGCGCCGAAGGGGCTGCCCAAGAACATCCTTGCGCGCTGGAACGGGGAGATGAACCGCATCCTCCAGCAGCCCGACGTGAAAGCGCGCATGGCGGCCGACGGACTGGAGCCGATCGGCGGCTCGCCGGAGGTATTGCGCGCGACGCTCAAGCGCGACATCGCGAAGTGGCGCGGCGTGGTCACGACCGCCGGCATCAAGGTGGGGGGCTGATTGCCTCCAGGGGCTTCTCCCGCAGGAAGAGCTGCAGCAGGTCATTGAGGAAGCGCCGGCCGCGCGGGGTGGGCGCGATGCGGGCGTGGTCGCGCTCGATCAGCCCGCGGCGCTCGGCCTCGCCCAGCTCGCGCAGGACGGACGCGAGCGACACCCCGGAGCGCTCCTCGAACAACGCCGCTGGAAACCCCGCGTTGAGCCGCAGCGCGTTCATCATGAACTCGAAGGGGATCTCCCCCGGGGGCACGTCATGCTCCTGGACCGGCTCGCCGCCTTCCGCGGCGGCCATGTAGCGCTCCGGATGCCGGACGCGGGCCTGGCGCACGATGCGATCCGGAAAGGTGAGCTTGCTGTGCGCGCCCGCGCCGATGCCGAGGTAGTCGCCGAAGGTCCAGTAGTTGAGATTGTGGACGCAGCGGGCGCTGCCTGCCGCACCGCGCTGCTTTGCGTAGGCGGAGGTTTCGTAGTGGTCGTAGCCCGCCGCGGCAAGCCGCGATTCGAGGGCTTCCTGCATCGCCGCGGTGGAGTCGTCATCGGGGAGCTGCGGCGGGAAGCGGTGGAACCAGGTGTTGGGCTCGATCGTGAGGTGGTAGCACGACAGGTGCGGCGGATCGAACGCGAGCGCCTGCTCGATGTCGGCGAGCGCCTCCTCCACCGCCTGTCCCGGCAATCCGTACATGAGATCCAGGTTGAAGTTGTCGAAATGCGCGCGCGCCTGCTCGATCGCGCGCCGCGCTTCGCGCTCGTCGTGGATGCGCCCGAGCGACTTCAGGTGCCGGGGATCGAAGCTCTGGATGCCGAGCGAGAGCCGGTTCACCCCGGCCGCGCGGAAATCCCCGAACTTCCCGGCCTCGATGGCTCCCGGATTGGCTTCGAGCGTGATCTCCGCGTCCGGGGCCGGAGCGAGCCGCGCCCGCACCGCCGCGAGCACCGCGTCGATCGACCGCGCAGAGAAGAGGCTCGGCGTTCCGCCGCCGAAGAACACGCTGTGGATGCGCCGCCCCCAGACCCGCGGCAGGGCCCGCTCGAGGTCGGTGATGAGCGCGGCGACGTAGCGCGCCTCGGGCACAGCGCCCCGCGCCTCGTGCGAGTTGAAATCGCAATACGGGCATTTTCGCGCGCACCAGGGCACGTGGATGTACAGGGAGAGCGGGGGCAGTGCCCGGAAGCGCGGAACGGGGGCCCCGCTTGCGGGTATGCGATCGCCGCTATTCATGGCGCAGCAGCTCGACCAGCCGGCGCATGGCCTTGCCGCGGTGGCTCACGGCATTCTTCTCTTCGGGCGGCAGCTCCGCCGCCGTGCGGCCGAGCTCGGGCACCAGGAAATGCGGGTCGTAGCCGAATCCGCCGGTCCCGCGCGGCGACTCGATGACTTCGCCATGCCAGCGCCCCTCCGCGATCAGCGGCTCGGGGTCCGCGGCATGGCGTACGAGCACGACGACGCAGTAATAGTGCGCGCGGTGACTGGCTGCACCGCGCAGGGCGGCGACCAGCTTTTCGTTGTTGCGCCGGTCCTGGCCCGCGTGATCGCCCTCCCCGCCGTCCGCGTAGCGCGCGGAGCGCACCCCCGGCTCCCCGCCCAGCGCCTCGGCGCAGATGCCCGAATCGTCCGCGAATGCCGGCAGGCCGGTCGCGCGGCTCGCGAGGCGCGCCTTGGCGAGCGCGTTCTCCACGAAGGTTCCGTGCGGCTCGTCGGCCTCCGGGACGCCGAGCTCGGACTGGGGGACGACCTCGATGCCGAGGGGGATCAGCATCTGCCGGAACTCGCGCAGCTTGCCGGGGTTGCCGCTCGCCAGGACCAGCTTGCGCACGGATCAGCCGCCGAGGGCGGCGCGCTGCGCGGCAATGAGCTCCCGCACGCCGCGCTCGGCAAGATCGAGCATCGCCGCCATCTGGGCGCGCGTGAATGGACGCCCCTCCGCGGTCCCCTGCACTTCCACCAGAGCGCCGCTGCCGGTCATGACCACGTTCATGTCGGTGTCGCAGCGCGCGTCCTCCGCATAATCGAGGTCGAGCACCGGAATGCCCTCGAACACGCCGACGGAGACCGCGGCCACGAAATCGCGCACCGGCGAGGCCGCGATGAGCTTCTGCCCGACCAGGCCCGCCGCCGCGTCGTGCAGCGCGACGAACGCGCCCGTGATCGCGGCCGTGCGCGTGCCGCCGTCGGCCTGGATCACGTCGCAATCGAGCTGGATGGTGCGCTCGCCGAGCTGGCCGAGATCCACCACGGAGCGCAGCGCGCGCCCGATCAGGCGCTGGATCTCCTGGGTGCGGCCGGACTGCCGGCCGCGCGCGGCCTCGCGGTCGGTGCGGGTGTTCGTCGAGCGCGGCAGCATGCCGTATTCGGCCGTCACCCAGCCCTGCGCGAGCCCCTTGAGGTGAGGCGGCTGCTGGTTGAGGACGCTGGCGGTGCACAGCACGCGGGTATCGCCGAACTCGACGAGCACCGAGCCCTCCGCGTGCCGCGTGTAGCCTCGCGTCATTCGCACCGCGCGCATCTGCTCGGGCTTACGGCCGCTTGGTCGCATGTAACTCCCTGAGTAGTATGTTATCTTGCCGAAACTGCCCGAGCCTGGATGGTAAACGGTTAATCGTGATCGGTAAAACACGAACAGCGGCAACCGTGACGCGCCACCCGTCACGCGTCGTCGGGGTCCGATGATACACAGCATGACCGGATACGCCGCGTCGGCGCGGGAATATCCCTTCGGCGCCTTGAGCATCGAGCTGCGCTCGGTCAACCACCGCTATCTCGATATCCAGTTCCGCCTGCCCGATGACCTGCGCGCGCTCGAGCCCACGCTGCGCGAGCTCCTGAACGAACACATCGCGCGCGGCAAGGTGGAGTGCCGCGTGGCGTTCAGCGCCGTGCCCGGGGCGCACAAGACGTTGAAGCTCAACGAGGAGCTGCTGCTGCAGCTTCAGGCGCTGGAGCACAAGGTTCGCGGCCGGATCGCTGGTGCCACGCCGCTCACCGCGGCCGACCTGCTGCGCTGGCCGGGCGTACTGGCGACGGAGCCCCTGCCCCAGGAAGAGCTCCAGGCGGCCTGCCGCGAGCTCCTGGCGCGCGTGATCGACGATTTCAATGCGGCGCGGGCGCGGGAGGGTGAGAGGCTCCTCGCGCTGCTCAAGGAGCGCGCGGCCGGCATGGAGCGCGTTCTGGGCGACCTCACGCCGCGCATTCCGCAGGTCGTCGCCGCCTACCAGGACAAGCTCGCCGCGCGGCTGAAGGAGGCGATCGGCGGCGGCGAGGAGGAGCGCATCCGGCAGGAAGTCGCCGTGTTCGCCAACAAGATCGACGTGGACGAGGAGCTCTCGCGCCTCGCCGCCCACGTTTCCGAGCTGAAGCGCATGCTCGGCGGCGGCGGCGCGGTCGGCAAGAAGCTCGATTTCCTCATGCAGGAGTTGAACCGCGAGGCGAACACGCTCGCCTCGAAGTCCGTGGACCTCGCCGTGACCCGGGCCGCGCTCGAGATGAAGATCGTCATCGAGCAGATGCGCGAGCAGATCCAGAACATCGAATGAGCGAAATCCTCTTCATCGTCAGCTCGCCGTCGGGCGGGGGCAAGACCAGCCTGGTCAGGGCGCTGCTGGAGGCCGAGCCGGAGGTGCGGCTGTCGGTGTCCTACACCACGCGCCCCGCGCGCCCGGGCGAGGTCGACGGCCGCGACTATCACTTCGTAGCGCTTCCGGCATTCGAGCGCATGCTCGAGGCCGGGGAATTCCTGGAAAGCGCGGTGATCTACGGCAACCACTACGGCACCTCGCAAAAGTGGATCGAGCGCGAGCGCTCGCAGGGCCACGATGTGGTGCTCGAAATCGACTGGCAGGGCGCGCAGCAGGTGCGCCGCCTGATGCGCCAGGTCGTGAGCATCTTCATCCTGCCGCCCTCGCCGGAGGTGCTGGAATCGCGCCTGCGGGGGCGCGGCCAGGACAGCGAGGAAGTGGTCGCGCGACGGCTCGCCTCGGCGCGCGAGGAGATCGGCCACGTGAGCGAGTATGAATATGTTATTATTAACAGCGATTTCGACCGCGCGGCGCAGGACCTGCGCAGCATCGTCCGGGCCGAACGGCTCAAGCTGGCCCGCCAGCTCGCCCGCAACCCGAATCTCATCAAGCGCTACCCCTGACAGGAGCCGACCGTGGCCCGCATTACCGTCGATGATTGCCTGAAAGTCATACCCAACCGCTTCGAGATGTCGCTCGCCGCGACCTACCGCGCGCGCCAGATCACCAACGGCGCGCAGCCGATGATGGAGGCGTCCCGCGACAAGCCGACCGTGATCGCGCTGCGGGAGCTCGCCGCCGGCAAATACGGCCCCGAGATCCTGAACAAGACGCCGACATGACCTCATGTCTATCGCCGCTCCCGCGATCTTCAAGGAGTGGTCCGGCTACCTGAAGCCGGAGGACATCTCGCAGCTGCAGTCGGCGTACCACTTCAGCGAGCAGGCGCACGAGGGCCAGTTCCGCAAGTCGGGCGAGCCCTACATCTCGCACCCGCTCGCGGTCGCCAACATCCTCGCGCAATGGCACCTGGATCCCCAGGCGCTCACCGCCGCGCTGCTGCACGACGTGATGGAGGACACCTCGGTCACCAAGACCGAGATCTCGCGCAATTTCGGACGGCCGGTGGCGGAGCTCGTGGACGGCGTGTCCAAGCTCGACAAGATCGAGTTCGAGTCGCATGCCGAGGCGCAGGCCGAGAATTTCCGCAAGATGCTGCTCGCGATGGCGCGCGACGTGCGCGTCATCCTGATCAAGCTCGCCGACCGGCTGCACAACATGCGCACGCTCGAGGCAGTAAGCCCCGAGCAGCGGCGCCGCATCGCGCGCGAGACGCTCGAGATCTACGCGCCGATCGCCAACCGCCTGGGGCTGAACAGCATCTACCAGGAGCTCGAGGACCTGGCGTTGAAGCACCTCTACCCCGACCGCTTCCGGGTGCTCGCCAAGGCCGTGAAGGCGGCGGGCGGCAACCGCCGGGAAGTGGTGGGCAAGGTGCTCGACGCGATCAAGAAGAAGCTGAAGAACGCCGGGGTGGAGGCGCTCGCGCAGGGGCGCGAGAAGCATCTCTACTCGATCTACCGCAAGATGCGCGAGAAGCACCTCACCTTCGCGCAGGTGCAGGACGTCTACGGCTTTCGCATCATCGTCAACGACGTGTCGGCCTGCTACCTCGCGCTGGGTGCCCTGCACAGCCTCTACAAGCCGATCCCCGGCAAGTTCAAGGACTACGTCGCGATCCCCAAGGCGAACGGCTACCAGTCGCTGCACACCATGCTGTTCGGCCCCTTCGGCACCCCGATCGAGGTGCAGATCCGCACCCGCGAGATGCATAAGATCGCGGAGGCGGGAGTCGCCTCGCACTGGCTCTACAAGGACTCGGACGCGTCGCTCTCGGACCTGCAGAAGAAGACCCACCAGTGGCTGCAGAGCCTGCTCGAGATGCAGTCCCAGTCGGGCGACTCGATCGAGTTTCTCGAGCATCTGAAGGTCGACCTCTTCCCGGACGAGGTCTACGTGTTCACGCCCAAGGGCAGGATCCTCTCGTTGCCGCGCGGGGCGACGGCGGTGGACTTCGCCTATGCCGTGCACACCGACATCGGCAACCGCTGCGTAGCGGCGAAGATCAACCAGGAGCTGATGCCGCTGCGCACGGAGCTGAAGAACGGCGACCGCGTCGAGATCATCACCGCGGCGCACGCGCGGCCCAACCCGCTGTGGCTCAACTTCGTGGCGACCGGCAAGGCGCGCTCGCGCATCCGCCACTTCCTCAAGACCATGCACTTCCAGGAGTCGGCGAAGCTGGGCGAGCGGCTGCTCAACCAGGCGCTGACCGCGCTCGGCGCCACGCCGGCCGACATCAAGGATGGCCAGTGGGAGAAGTTCGCTCGCGACGCCGGCGCCAAGTCGCGCCAGGAGGTCATGGCCGACATCGGGCTCGGCAAGCGGCTGTCGGCGGTGGTGGCGCGGCGGCTGCTGTCTCGGGGCGAGCCGGGCCCGAACGAGGCGCTGGCCCGCGGCTCCGTCATCATCCACGGCTCGGAAGGCATGGCGGTGCAGTTCGCCCAGTGCTGCCGCCCGATCCCGGGAGACCCCATCATCGGCATCGTCAGCAAGGGCCAGGGCATGGTGATCCACACCCATGACTGCTCGGTCGCCGCCAAGGCGCGCCATGACCCGGACCGGGTGCTCGACGTCGCCTGGGACCCCGAGACCCGCAAGCCGTTCGAGGTCAGCATCAAGCTCGTCGTGGCCAATCAGCGCGGCGTGCTCGCCAAGGTCGCCGCCGAGATCGCGGAGGCGGGCTCGAACATCCAGAACGTGGCGGTGGACCCGGAGGACGGCAGCAGCTACACCAACATGTTCTTCACGCTGCAGGTATCGAACCGCCTGCACCTCGCGCGCATCATGCGCGCGCTGCGGCGCATCCCGGAGGTCGTCCGCATCGCGCGCGTCAAGGGCTGACCGCGGCGGGCGGCGCCCGTCATCAATCCACTACCGGGGTTTCCTCGGATCCGGCGAGATCGTCGGCGCGGGCGGGATTGACGGCCGGCACCCTGGGGGGCTCGGCGCGCAACAGATCCTGCGTGGGTGGCGCGACTCTCTCCACTGCCGCAGCAACATCTGCCGCGGCCGCGACCTGGGTGCCGGAGCGGCGCGTCTCACGCACCGGCTCCTGGCGGGCCGGGCGTCGAGCCGTCGTGTCGACGGGCTTGGCCGCGGGTACCACCCTCGGACCGCCTGCCGTGCTCTTCGTGATCGAGGCCGAGGAAATCGGGTCCGGGGCCCCGGCGGATTGCGCCTGCCGCTCCCAGCCGCTCATGACCTGAGCGAGAGGGACGTCCATGGTGGCTGCTATCTTCTGCCAGGGCATGCCGCTCGCCCGCATCTGCAGCACGCCCGGCAGGAGAACCGGGGTCGCCACACGGCCTTGCGCGCGCTTCGCGACACCACCGCCCGCAAGCACCGACTTGATGTGGGCGGGTGAAGGCCGGGCGATGCCGAGCCGGTCGAGCTGCTCTCTCGCGAGGACCAGCGCAATGCGAACGTTGCCGTAGTCCATGGAACGAGTAGGCGGAACGAACCGCGCTGCCGGCCCGGGTTGCCCGCTGCCAGGGGCAAGCACGATCTCGGTGCCCAACAGCAAGCCCGTGACCAGGTTACGCGCATTGGCGTCCGAGCCGGCAAAAACGGAGAAGTCTCTGACCAGCTGGGCCTGCGCCTGCGGTTCCGCATGGGTAGCCGCGTCGCGCGCCCCCACCGGATCCGCCGCGTCCCTCATGTACACGGCGGCGGCAATGCCGCCGGCGCCGAGCGCCGCAACCACGATCAGGGCGCCGACCGTCTTCAACGCCGGCTTCCCCCCTGACCGGTCGCGGCCCGCTCGCGCGGCGCCGCTTGCGTCTCGACGGGCCTTGGGGCGGCAGGCTGAGCGGCCGCCGCCGGCTGTGCCCGGGCGGCATCCGCGCCGCCCGACAGGGCGCTGGGCATCCAGCCCATCATGGTGGCAATACCGGCGATGCTGAACACGATCACGGCAGTCGCGGCAATGAGCATGAGGGGGTAGAGGATTCCCGCGTCCTTCACCGCGGTGCCGGCGGTTCCCGGGGTCAAATTGACGGCTTCCATCGAATGGCTCCTTTTCGCAAGCGGCCTCCAGGCCGCGCCTGCTCGACGCGAGATGAAGCCTAGGCGCAACAGCTGTGCCAGAGGTTATTAACGCGTGTTATCAACGGTTTACGCAAGAAATTCCGCGTCCAGATGTCGCCCCATGGCAACACACTGGGGCAACGCAGGCCTATTACATTGATTAAGCGAGGTTTTTCTTGTTGCGGGGCAGCGACAGCGCGCGCGTTGAACGGACCCATGGCGAGAGGAGATTTCCTGGGGGCGCGGCGCGGTCCGTTCGAACGCGCGCAGTCAAACCGGCATTGCGGGCGCGTGAGCCCCCGCAATGCCCGGACTTAACGGGACTTGAAGAGCTTGGGATCGAGCTGATGCCGCCCGAGCAGCTTGTAGAACTCGGTGCGATTGCGCTTGGCGAGGCGCGCGGCCTGGGTGACGTTGCCCTCTGTGATCTTCAGGAGCTGGGTCAGATACTCGCGCTCGAAGCGCCGCCGCGCGTCCTCGAACGAGGCGAACTCGGCCTGCTGGTTCTGGATCGCCTGCTGCGCGAGCGACACCGGGATGATGGGCGTCGTCGCGAGCGCGACCGACTGCTCGACCGTGTTGTAGAGCTGGCGCACGTTGCCGGGCCAGGACGCCGCCACCAGCAGCTCCATCGCTTCCGGCGCGAACCCGTTGACCGTCTTGTGGTACTTCCCGGCGAGCTGCGCCAGGAAATGCCCGGCGAGAAGCGGGATATCCTCGCGCCGCTCGGCGAGCGGCGGGATCGACAGGGCCACCACGTTCAGCCGGTAGTAGAGGTCCTCCCGGAAGTTGCCCGCCGCCATTTCCGCCTCGAGGTTGCGGTGGGTCGCGGAGATCACGCGCACGTCGACGTCGTGCGTTTCCGTGGAGCCCACCGGCCGCACCTTCTTCTCCTGCAGCACGCGCAGCAGCTTCACCTGCAGCGCGACCGGCATGTCGCCGATCTCGTCGAGGAAGAGCGTGCCCTGATTGGCGGTCTGGAACAGCCCCTTGTGGTCGCGCACGGCCCCGGTGAAGGCGCCCCGCACGTGGCCGAAGAGCTCCGACTCGAGCAGCGGCTCGGGAATCGCGCCGCAGTTGATCGCGACGAAGGGGCGCTCGCGCCGCGGGCTCGCCTTGTGGATGGCGCGCGCGACCATCTCCTTGCCGCTGCCCGACTCGCCGGCGATGAGCACGCTCGCGTCGCTCTCCGCGACCAGCCGCGCCTTGGCGAGGACGTCTTCCATGGCATGGTTGCGCGTGATGATGTCGCGGCGCCATTCCTCGCCGCTCGCGCCAGACTCGCGGGGGCCGCCCGCCATCGCCAGCGCGCGCTCGACCTCGGTCAGCAGCGCCCTGGAATCGAAGGGCTTCGAGAGGTAGCCGGACACGCCGCGCTGCACCGCCGACACCGCGTCGGGTATCGTGCCGTGCGCCGTGAGGATGACGACCGGCAGCATCGGATGCCCCCTGCGGATCGCCTCGAACAACGCGATGCCGTCCATGCCCCCCATGCGCAGATCGGTCACCACCAGCTGCGGGCGCGTTGCGCTCACCTGCGCGAGCGCGCGCTCCCCGCTCTCGGCGGTCGAAACGGCGTAGCCGGCGGCGGTCAGGCGGATCTGCATCAGCCGCAGCAGGTCCGGATCGTCGTCCACCACGAGGATGCTCGCGCGCGGAGTGCTCATTTGCTCTTCTCGATCATGCTTCGCTCCAGGGATCTCAGGGCGTCGAGCTTCTGCTGCAGATCCTGCGCGCTCGCCGCGAGCCGCTGCTGCTCCTGCACCTGCGAGCCGAGCATCACGGCGAGCCCCTGCAGCCGCCCGCCTTGATGCCGCGCCACGGAATCGAGCAGGCCGAGCGCACGCGCTTCGTCCGTGAACGCCATGCCAGGAAGCGAAAGTATCATGGCCAGGCGCACGCGGTTGAAATCGCTGCGGGCGCGAGAGTAGGCATGCCACGCCGCCTCATGCTCGCGGCCCGCCTCGGGACCGGAGAGCTTGCGGATGTGCTGGAAATAGAGGAGCAGGCTCTCGGCGTCCGACGCCGGCTGCGGAGCGCCCGCCTGCACCCAGGGCGCCGGCTCCAGGGGCTCGGCGATCCGGATGATGCCGCAGCCCGAGAGCGCCGCCGCGCCGCCGAGGGCAAGCAGCGCCAATGCCCTCACCCCCGCCCCCCTCTCCGGATTGCGGGCCGTCACGACGCGCCCGTCTCCGCACGGATGAGCGGAAGCCGGATCCGCAGGTGGGCGCCCCGCGCGCTGTCCAGGACTTCCACGCTGCCGCCGTGGGCGAACACGTACTCCTTCACCACCGAGAGCCCGATGCCCGTGCCGCGCAGCGGGCCGGCCCCGGCCTGGCCTCCCTGGTAGAAGGGATCGAAGATTCGGGTCCGCTCCGCGGGCGAGATCCCCGGGCCCTCATCGGTCACGTCGAGCTCGAGCGCGTCGCCGTCGTAGCGCGCCGAGAGCCCGATGACGCCACCCGGCGGGGAGAACTTCACGGCATTGGACAGGAGGTTATCGAGCACGACGCGCAGCTTTTCGGAATCGGCGGGGATCATGACGTCGGCGGCGGCGATATCGAGGGTCAGGCCCCGGGCCCGGATCGCGAGCCGCTGGTCCTCGGCCACGCGCCCGATCACGTCCCGGACGTCCACCGGTCCGAGATCGACGGTGACCTTTCGAAACTGGCTCGCTCCGAACGACAGCAGGTCCTCGATCAGCTTCTGCAATTCTACACTGTTGTGGCGCAGGATCTCCGCGATCTCGCGCTGCTCCGGGGTCAACTTTCCGACCGCCTCCTCCGACAGGAGTTCCGCGCCTTCGCGCAGTGCCGTGAGCGGGGTCTTCAGCTCGTGCGACACCTGGCGCAGGAAGCGGTTCTTCTGCTGCTCGACGTCGATCAGCTCGCGCCGCATCCACTCCAGCCGCTCGCCGAGCTGCTGCAGGTCCTGCGGCCCGCTGACCGCGACCGGCAGGCGGAGCTGCCCGCCGCCGAGCTGCCGGATCGCCGCGTCGAGCTGGCGGATCGGGCGCGTGATGAGAATCGAGAACCCGACCACGAGGAACACCACCACCGGCACCAGCGCGAGCAGCTGCCAGAGCATGATGCGCTGGGCACGGTCGGCGGTCTCCCGCATCGCCTCGACCTCGCGATCGATCTGGGCGTTTGCGCGCGTAACCAGGGCCTGGGCCTCCCCGGACAGTGCGAGGAAGCTCTCCACCGCTGCCGCGGCCTCCGCGCTCTTCGGGCCGGCCCCGGAGAGCGCGCCGAACACCGCCGCCTCGCCGCGCATGATGCCGTCGAGCGCGCGCTTCTGCTCCGCCTCGAGCGGGAGATTCGCGAATTCCGCCGCCGCCTGCTCGAACTGCCGGCGGTTCGCCGCGTAGGCATCGAGCAGCGAGCGGTCGTCGAGGATCACGATCTGGCGCGCGGTGCGCTCGAGCGCAGTCAGCTGCTGAGCCAGGCGGCGGCCGCTCTGGGTGGCTTGCACAGCCTGGTAGACGGCGTTCTGGCTGCGGTTGGCGAGGCGGTCGATCGAAACGGCGTTGTTGACGAGCGCGATCACGAGCGGGAGCGCGACCAGCGTGAACCCGACCGCCAGCAGCCTCGGGAAGGAGCGCGGGTAATAGACCGGCATGAGGTGAGATTAGCCCCGCACCCGCGCGGGGGCAACACGCGTCACGGGGCCGCGGCCAGGTCGCGGAGCATCCGATGCAGCCCGGTGACCACCCGCGCGAGGCGCTCGGTGTCCACCTTGTCCAGCGTGTCCCCGGGCGCGTGGTAATGGGGATAACGATAGGGCGCGGTGTCGGTCACCATCAGCGCCGGCCAGCCCTCGCGCCCGAACGACCAGTGGTCGGACCAGTCCACGCCGGGGATCCAGGCCGGGGCGGCGACCGCCTCCGACGGGATACGGGCGTGTCGCCGGAACGCGCCGATCGCCCTGTGCAGCAATGGGCGGGACGCGAGGTCGGAGACGAAGGCCACGAAATTTCCGGTCGAGGGATAGAAGAAGCCCAGTGGGAACGGATAGCGCTGGCTGCCGGGCGCGTCCGAGTAATACCCGATCGTCTCCAGCGACAACATCGCGTGTATCGTCTCGCCGCGCGCCTTCGACCGCCGGGCATAGTGGCGGCTGCCCATCTCCTCCGTGTGGTAGAACGGCGGCTCCTCGTTCACGAACGCGACGAAGCGCAGCGTGCGCGCGGGCTGCTCGGCCGCGAAACTGCGCGCGAGCTCGATGACGCCGGCTATCCCCGAGCCGTTGTCGTTCGCGCCGGGCGCACCCACCACCGAGTCATAGTGCGCGCCGACGACGATGATCTCGGCGGCCCGCGCGCCGCCCGGAACCTCCACCTCGATGTTGCGCACCTCCGCCGGGCCCGACAGGAAGCGCTGCGTCGCGACCGGGCGTCCCGTCGCGGCGAGCGCCTTCTCGATGTACTGCGCCGCCGCCTCCAGCTCGGCGGGCCTGAGGAAGTTGTGCTCTCGGCTCGCGATGGCCTCGATGTGCCCGCGCAACCGGGCGGCGAGGACCCGCTCGTCCTCCGTCAGCAGCTCCAGCGCGCCCGTGTAGGAGACCCCCGGCACTTTCACCATGTACCACAGTAGCCACGCAGTGGCAGCCGCGAGCGTGAGCCAGAAGAGCATGCGATGGGCTAACCGAACTTTTCCGGACATGGCACAGCGTTGCACGCCGGTCCTATTGTGACCCTTGAGACGGCATCCTCGTGGTCTCGCGAACCGGCCCCGTGAGCGCTTGCAGCGCCTCTTCCGCCTCAACGCGCAGGGCCTGGTGCCGCAGGAGCTCGCGCGCCAGGGTGAGCTCCCTCACGGCGTGGTCGCGACGCGCGAGGTCCGCGTAGGCCTGCCCCAGCCGCAAATGAAGCAAGCCCCGGTCCGGGTGGACGCGGCCCGCTGCGCGCAGCCTTTCGAGCGCTTCTTCCAGCAAGGCTGCCGCCTCGCCGGCGCGCCCTTGCGCGCGCTCGATCTCCGCCAGCGCGGCGCGGGCGTAAGCGTTGTCGGGGTCGAACGAGAGCGCTGATCGGAACGCGCGCGCAGCCTGCTCCGCGTTGCCCAGCTTGGCTTCGGCGTTGCCCACGTTATACCACGCGATACTCGCGAGTCCGGCGCTCTTCTGCTGAAGCTCCGCCGCCCGCATGAAGGCGTCGCGGGCCGAGGAGAGATCGCCGGATTTCAGGTAGTGTCCCCCGAGATTGATGTAGAGGTAACGCCATGACGTCGGGCCGCTGCGGGCGATGGCCCAGCGGAAAAAGGCCCCCTCGTCCTTCCACAGCGGGATCGTGTTCCTGATGATTGCGCCGGACGCGATGATCCAAACCCCCGCAGCGAGCCAGAAGAGCTTGACTGCCCGGGCATGCCGGACCGCGAGCATCGGCGGCAACGTGGCAAGGGCAAGGCAGGCGAAAACCATGGGGAAGGTGAGGTAGCGCGACGCGATTTGCAGCTCGTCGGCGTACGTCGGCGCCGGAACGATGTTGGACACCGGGACGAGCGCGGCGACAAACGCGAGCGTCAACGTTCCCGGCGCGCGCCCCGCGGCAGTGAAGTAGCTCGCGCCCCAGGCCAGGATGACCACTCCCGCGACCGTCACGGCCGCCAGACCCGCAGACCAGCCGTCAACGGGCAGCGGCAGCGCTCGGTTCGGCGCGAGGTCACCCGCAATCCAGACTGTTTCCACCAGGTAATGCGCGAGGCTTGCAACCACGATCGACACGCGCTCGACGGGCGATCCGATGCTGTCGTACCGCGAAATCACCCGGTCCATGCCCAAGCTGGGGCCGAGCACGGCGAGGCGCAGCAACAGATAGGCGCCCAGCGCAAGAAGCAATCCCGCGTAAACGCGGCGGCGCGACGCGAGCACGCGGGCGGCCGCGGCCAGGCGCAGCGGCCCGGGTTCCCGGTCTGCGGCGAGGTGCATCAGGGGGAGCGCGAGCAGGAAACCAACAGCGGTTTCCTTGCACAACAACGCCACGAAGAACAGCAGGCTCACGCCGAGACTGCGACTCCAGCTCGCGGCAGGCAAAGCGTGGTCGAGCAGGAGCGCGAGCAGCAGGAACAGGCTCATCATGAGGTCGAAGCGGCCCGCGGCGATCCCGAGCACCGACTCGGTCAGCGCCGGATGGAGGCCATAAATGAGCCCGCAAACCAGCGCGGATGCGGCGCCGACGCCCGCGGGTGACATCCGCCCGACCATCCGGTGCGCCAGTAGAGTCACCAGGAAGACGTTCACTGCGTGGATGAGGAAATTCGCGACATGGAAGGGCGCCGGTCCAGTCTGTCCGGCCCAGAGCTGCGCCGCAAAGCTGAAAAGCGTCAACGGTCGAAACACCGCCTCGCCCGTCGGGGGCGCGAACAGCGCTTCCTTCCATTGCGTCGGGTCGCGATACGCGGGGGAATGGACGAGGTAGCTCAGATCGTCCCAGACGAATCCGTTCTCTTGTCCGGGCCAGTACACAGCCAGCGCGGCCAGTGCGCAAAGCCCCGCAAGAAGGAGTGGCACACCGGTCGCCGGGAGTCGGGCTGCGGCTTCCGTGCGCGTCATAGCTTCTCGAGCTTCAGCTCTCCGGCGAGCTGGTCAAGGCTCGCTGCCAGCGGTGGGGAGAGCGGTATGCCGTTCTTCGCCCGGTCGGCGCGCGCGGCGCGGCTGCCCTCCCCCGGCAGCCGGATGCGATCCACGCCCGGCAGGCGCTCGGAGCCGCGCAGGTCGCGCACGAGCGCGTCCACGCGCCGCTTGAATTCCGCAACGGGCTGAAACGCCTCGACGTCGATCGCGACGATGGCGTGCCCCGTGTTGGTCATGCTCGTGTCGTCGGCGTTGAAGTCGACCACGTCCTTGCCCATCGCCGCGCCGTTCAACGTCCCCGCGAGGAGACCGAAGACGAGCGCGAGACCGTAGCCCTTGTAGCCGCCGATGGGCAGCAGAAAGCCCTCGCTCGCCCGCCGCGCGTCGGTCAACGGCCGGCCCTGCCGGTCCATCATCCAGCCCTCCGGCATCGCCTCCCCGCGCTGCGCCTTGGTCTTCACCTTGCCGTAGGCGGCGACCGTCGTCGCCATGTCGAGCACGATCGCCGGCTCCTCCCCGGCCGGCACGGCGACCGCGATGGGATTGGTGGAGAGCAGCATGTCGAGCCCGCCCCAGGGCGGCAGATGGTTGGCGTTTCCGACCGCGAGATAGAGCCCGATCATGTCGTGCTCGAGCGGCATCGCGGCGTAGAGCGAAGCCGGCCCCGCGTGGTTGCTCCATTTCACGCCGACCCAGGCGATGCCGGCCGACCGCGCCTTCTCGATGGCCTTTGCGGTGGCGAACTGCATCACGAGGTGCCCCATGCCGTTGTCGCCGTTCACCAGCGCCATGCCGGCCGCTTCCCGCTCGACGCGGATCCTCGGCTTCACGTTGACCGCGCCCCCCCGGATGCGGCGGATGTACTGCGGCAGCCGGAACACGCCGTGCCCCTCGGAGCCCTGCAGGTCGGCGCGCGTCATGAGCGCTGCGATGGTCTTCGACTCCCCTGCCGAGATGCCCACTGCCTCGAAGGCACGCGCGATGAAGGCCTCGAGCCTGGCTGCCGGAACGCGTATCGCCGCCGCCGTATCTGCCACGATTCCCTTCTCCCAATTCGATTCAGGTCACGCCGCGCGAGCCGTTGAACGCCCGGCCCTTCGCGCCTGTCATACTAACTGGCCTGGACGGACCATGGATATCGGCCGATTTCTCATCGACTCCGAAGCCGCGATTCGCTTCGCCGCGTTCGCGGCCGTGTTCGCGCTGATGGCGGCGTGGGAGGTCTTGGCGCCGCGCCGGGCGCTCACCCTGCCGAAGGGCCGGCGCTGGGCGGCGAACCTCGGCGTCACGCTGCTCAACGTGGCTCTCGTGCGCGTGCTCTTCCCCACCGCGACGGTTGGCATGGCGCTCGCCGCGGAGTCACGGCAGTGGGGACTCTTCAACGCGCTCCCCGTGCCGGCGCCGCTGGCGTTTGTCGCGTCGTTTCTCGTGCTCGATCTCGTGATCTGGATCCAGCACATCGCCTTCCATCGCACCCCGCTGCTTGCCCGCCTGCACCGCATGCACCACGTCGATCTCGATTTTGACGTGACGACCGGCCTGCGCTTTCACCCGGTCGAGATCCTGCTGTCGCTGATGGTCAAGTTCGCCGCCGTGATGGCGCTGGGCGCGCCGGCCGCGGCGGTCCTGGCGTTCGAGCTCGCGCTCAACCTGGGGTCGCTGTTCAACCACGGCAACGTCCGCATGCCCGGGGCCCTCGATCGGGCGCTGCGGCTCCTCGTCGTGACGCCCGACATGCACCGCGTGCACCATTCGATCGTGCCCGAGGAGATCAACAGCAACTTCGGCTTCTTCCTGTCGTGGTGGGATCGCCTGTTCGGCACCTACCGGGCGGCGCCGCGGGCGGGACACGACGGGATCACGATCGGCGTGCGCGACACGCGCGATCCGGCGGTATGCGCCCGGCTCGCGCCCATGCTCGCGCTGCCGTTCAGGGAGCGAGCCGACGATTTTCCCTGCGCGCGCCCGGCGCTCGAGCGCTCAACGACCCCGTAGCCTGGCCTCCTCGAGCTCGACCAGCGCCCCCAGGAAATCCTTCGGATGCACGAAGGCGATGCGCTCGCCGTGCACGTTGCGGCTCTCCTTGCCCTCCCCCAGGACGCGCACGCCCTTGCCTGCGAGCCCGGCGCGGGTCGCGGCCACATCGTCCACGCTCACGCAGAAGTGATGGATGCCGCCCGCCGGGCTCTTTTGCAGGAACTTCGAGATCGGCGAGTCGGGGCGCGACGGCTCCATCAGCTCGATGCGCGCGTTCGGCAGCTCGACGTAGGCGAGCCGCACTCCCTGCTCCTCGTTCACCTTCGCCGCGCTGACCTCGAGGCCGTAGACCTCTTTCAGCCGCTTCGCCGCCGCCTCCAGGCTCGGCACCGCGATCGATACATGCGACAGGCCGGTAATCATGGCACCTCCTAGATGACCTTCTCTGCGCGCAGCTGCTCGATGCGCGCGGCGGAAAGGCCCAGCTCCGCGCCAAGCACTTCCTCCGTGTGCTGCCCGAGGAGCGGCGGCGGGCGCCGAATCGCTTCGGGCGTGGCGCTGAAACGAAACGGGATACCGACCACCTTGAGATCGCCCGCCTTCGGATGCTTTACCGTTCGCACCATGCCGCGTGCCAGCGTGTGGGGATCCTTGAGCGCGTCCGCGACGCTGTTGATCGGGCCGCACGGCACGCCGGCGGCGCGCAGCTTCCCGATCCAGGCTGCGGAGGTGTCCCCCTTCAACGCCTGCGCAATCGCGGCATCGAGCGCATCGCGGTTCGTCACGCGGTCCGGGTTCTTCACAAACCGCGGATCGCGCCCCCACTCGGGGTGCCCGGCGGTCTCCGCGAATCGCGCGAACTGGCCGTCGTTTCCGACCGCGACGGCGATCAGCCCGTCGGCGGTCGGATAGGTGGTGTAGGGAACGACGCTGGGATGCCCGTTGCCGTAGCGGCGCGCGTCCCTGCCCGAAACGAGATAGTTGGAAGCGACGTTGATCAGCATGGCGAGGCCCGAATCGTACAGGCACACCTCGACGTGCTGGCCGCGGCCGGTGCGGGCACGCGCGGCGAGCGCGGCGAGGATGACGTTGCACGCGTAGAGGCCGGTCACCACGTCGACGATGGCGACTCCGTATTTCGTGGGCGTGCCGTCCGGCTCGCCGCAGATGCTCATCAGCCCGGACTGCGCCTGCAGGATGAAGTCGTAGCCCGGCAGCGCCGCATCGGGCCCGCTCGACCCGTAGCCCGTGATCGAGCAGCGGATCGCGCGCGGCGCGTGCTTCTCCAGCCACGCGTTCGTGATGCCCCATCTCTCGAGCGTACCCAGCTTGAAGTTCTCCACCACGACGTCGGCCTTCTTCACGAGCTGCGCGAGGAGCTCCTGCCCCGCCTTGACTCCCATGTTGAGCGTGAGCGAGCGCTTGTTGCGGTTGACCCCGAGGAAGTAGGCGGATTCGCCGGCGGCGAACGGCGGGCCCCAGGTGCGTGTGTCGTCGCCCGCGCCGGGGGGCTCGACCTTGATCACGTCGGCGCCCATGTCCCCGAGCATCTGCGTGCAGAGCGGGCCGGCGAGGATGCGCGTGAGATCCAGGACCCGCAGCCCCTCCAGCGCACCGCCGGCCTGCTCAGCGCCCATCGCGCATCACGCCTTCGTGCGGAGAGCCGGCGGCTCGTTGAGGTTCTTCGCGAGCCCCCGCAGGTAGCCGTCGAGCTCGCGCTTCGCGCGCAGGCGGAATTTCTGAAAGTCGGGCGGCCGGCCGGCGAGGAACGCGTTCATGCCCTCCTTCGCCTCGTCCGAGCCCCACACGTGCGCGAGCAGCTCCATGCCGTGCTGCCACGACGAGTAGAGGTTGTCCGACTCGAAATTGAGCGAGCGCTTGGTCATGCGGATCGTCAGAGCGCTGTGGCCCTTCATGGTCTCGCACCACTTGAGCGTTTCCCTGCGCAGGTCCTTCTGCGGGACGCACTTGTTGATGAGCCCGACCTCGACCGCCTCTTTCGCCGTGAAGCGGCGCGCGCAGAAGATCATCTCGCGCGCGAGCCGCTCGCCGATGAGTCGTGGGAGGTACTGGGTCGCCCCCACCGTCGGGCAGGCGCCGACTTTTGCCCCGGTCTGCCCGAGCACCGCGTTCTCGGAGGCGATCACGAGGTCGCACCACAGCGCGAGCTCGTGTCCGCCCCCCATGCACCAGCCGTTCACCATCGCGATCACCGGGATCGGCAGGCCCCGGATCGTCATCGCGAGCCCGAGCATGCGGTCGTTCCACATGTAGGCATTGGTGAAGTTCAGCCGCTTCATGGCGAAGAAGTCGCCGCCCGCGGAGAACGCCTTGTCGCCCGCGCCGGTCACCACCGCGCACACGATCGACGGATCCTCGCGCGTGGACTTCAGGGCGTCGATCATCTGGTCGAGGGTCTGCTCGCGGAACGCATTCAGAACGCGCGGGCGGTTGAGGGTGACCCACGCGACCTGGTCTTTCACTTCGTACAGGATGTCCCCGTAATTCCGCGTGGTGGACGGCGCGGCGCGGCCCGCTGTGGCGCGGGCCGGCGCTCTCCTGCTCTTTGCGGGCATGTGGCTCCTTGTCGGAATCGGCTGTCGTGGCTGAAGCGGGGAGTGCCGAGTTTACCGCATTGAGGCCGCGTGAGCGCTGCGCTACCATCCAGAGCAAGCGGGCCATCACGACGGGAGGGGATGCCATGAAACGCGCCGCCAGTTTGCTGTTCGCCTTGTGCGCGCCGCTCGTCTGCGCCGCCGCATTCTCCCAGGCCTACCCCGCCAAGGCGATACGGCTGATCGTTCCGTTCCCGCCAGGCGGTCCCACTGACACGCATTCGCGGTGGGCCGCGCAGCAGCTCTACACGGCGCTCGGACAGCCCGTGATCGTTGAGAACCGCGCGGGCGCCGGCGGCGTCATCGGCACCGACGCCGCCGCGAAGGCCCCCGCCGACGGCTACACGCTGCTGGGGGGCAACCCGGGCCCGCTCACCATCGCGCCGAGCCTGCGCAAGAACCTCGGCTACGACACGCTCAGGGATTTCGCGCCGATCACCCTGATCGCGCGCAGCGCGAGCTGCATGTGCGTGCATCCCACCGTGCCGGCGAAGGATCTCAGGGGATTCATCGCGCTCGCCAAGGCGAGCCCCGGCAAGATCAATTACGCGACGCCGGGCGTCGGCACGGTCGGGCACCTCGCGATCGAGAACTTCGCGACGCTCGCCGGCATCAAGATGACGCACGTGCCGTACAGGGGCGCGGCGCTCTACACCGTGGATCTCATCGCGGGCAACATGGACTTCGCGCAAATCCAGATCTTCCAGGCCGCGCCCTACGTCCGGGCCGGAAAGCTGCGCGCGCTCGGCGTCACGGCGGTCGCGCGCTCGCCCTTGTTGCCCGAGGTTCCGACCGGGCAGGAGCAGGGCCTGAAGGGGTTCTCCAGCTACAACTGGAACGGCATCCTCGCGCCCGCTGGCACGCCGAAGGCCGTCATCGATCGGATCCACGCGGTCCTTTCGAAGCCACTCAACAACCCGGACACCCGCAAGCAGATGGAAGCCCTCGGCTATGAGGTGTCGGGCGACGGCCCGGCCGCATACGCGGCCTTCATCCGGGAGGAGATCGTGAGATGGGCGAAGGTGGCGAAAGCCGCGGGCCTCCAGCCCGAATGACGAAAAGGTGTCAGGAACCTTTTCACGCACTTCGCAGGGATCGTCGGAAAAGGTTCCTGACACCTTTTCTGAAGGGAGAACGATGGCCGAGAAGAGAGAGCCGGCGTACTTCATGTACTTTCCCGGCAACTACCGCTGGTCGGCGGCGTTCATCAACATGATCGGGTCGATCGCCTACGGGGGCGCAGAAATCGGCGAGCTGCACAAGATCGGCCGCATGCTGAAGGACAAGGCGCCGGACGACGACGAGGCCTGGTTCGGGGCCTGCGTGAAGGTCGCCGACGGCGTGCGCGCCTACGCGGAAAAGTGGGACAAGTCGGGACACCGCCACGCCGCGGCGCACGCGTACCTGCGGGCCTGCAACTACTATCAGATGGCCGAGCGCTTCCGCACGCCCAAGGACCGCACCGGGCTCGACGCCTACCGCAAGGGGGTCGAGTGCTTCCACCGCCACGTCGCGGCGACCGACCTCAGGATCGAGATCGTGGAGGTCCCCTACGATAAGGGCAGCCTGCCCGGCTACTTCGTGCATGCGCAGAACGCGAAGGGCAATCGTTCCCCTTGCGTGGTTTTCTTCGACGGGCTCGACGTCACCAAGGAAATCCAGTTCGTGCGCGGGGTGCCCGATCTCGTCAAGCGCGGCATCTCGTGCCTGGTGATGGACGGTCCCGGCACCGGGGAGGCCATCCGTTTCCGCAACTATGTCCTGCGCCACGACTACGAGGTGGCCGGATCCGCGTGCGTCAACTGGCTCGAGAAGCGCGCCGACGTGGACGCGAAGAGGATCGGCATCGTCGCCATCAGCCTCGGCGGCTACTACGCGCCGCGCTGCGCGGCGATGGAGCCGCGCTTCGCCGCCTGCATCGCCTGGGGCGCGCAGTGGAACTACCACGACACCTGGAAGAAGCGCGTCGCGGCAGCCTACAAGACTGCGCTCTCCGTCCCCGGCCATCACATCGAGTGGATCCTGGGCGCAAAGTCCATCGACGAGGCGCTGAAGAAGCTCGAGCCCTTCAAGCTCGACGGCGTCATGCAGAAGATGCGCTGCCCGTTCCTGCTGGTGCACGGGGCGGATGACGAGCAGATCCCGCTCGCGGACGCGCAGAAGCAGTTCGACGCCTGCGGCTCGAAGGACAAGACCTTCCGGGTCTTCACTGCCGAGGAAGGCGGCGCTCAGCACTGCCAGCGCGACTATCTCACGCTGGTGGTGGCGGAAATGTGGAACTGGTTCGAGGACAAGCTTCTGCGATGAGCCTGCTGCGCCGGTGCTTCGAATGCGGCCAGCCGCTCGGCAAGAAGGACGTGTTCTGCCCGCGCTGCGGCGCGAAGCAGCCGCGGGAACCGCGCCGC
This sequence comes from Burkholderiales bacterium, assembly GCA_036555035.1. Taxonomy (GTDB): domain Bacteria; phylum Pseudomonadota; class Gammaproteobacteria; order Burkholderiales; family SG8-41; genus SG8-41. The sequence goes on from DATBMB010000044.1 coordinate 25,914, forward strand.
GCGGCATGTGCACCCGTTGTATGATGTTTTTGGAGCACCTAACAAAATGGCAGGGCCCGTTGCCCTTCGGGGAGCTCAGGACAGGCCGTTCGTGGTGAGCCTGTCGAACCATGGACGGCTGCGCCGTGTAGCTCATTTTGTTGGAAGCGGTCTCAAGAATCGCTTGTATTAATGCAAAGCCCCGACTCAGGACCGCCGTAGTCTGCGTCGCTATCGAAGACGCTGGATTTGAGACCGCTTCCAGTAACAGCGCAAGAAAGGGAGGAATCAAAGCGTGGCCGGCAAACTGGGCATAGTGATTCCGTGCTACAACGAACAAGAAGTTCTTCCTGAAACCGCAAAGCGGATGGCGGCGCTTCTCGGCCGTCTCATAGTGGCCGGGAAGGTCTCTTCCGATAGCGCGATATGGTTCGTTGACGACGGAAGCACGGACCGGACCTGGCCAATGATATGCGAGCTGGCGGAGAGCTCCGAAAAATTCCTTGGCATAAAGCTTTCCCGGAATCGCGGGCACCAGAGCGCGCTTTTGGCGGGATTATTTACCGCCGAGGGCGATGTCTTAGTAAGTATTGACGCGGATCTGCAGGACGACATCAACGTCATCGAAGCCATGATTGATGAATTCGACAACGGCGTTGAGGTGGTTTACGGCGTGCGCAGGAAACGCGAGCGCGACAGTGCGTTCCGGCGTCTCACCGCGGAATCTTTCTATCGGTTGATGCGGCTAATGGGCGCGGAGACGATCTACAACCATGCCGATTTCCGTCTGCTGAGCCGTAGGGTGATCGAAGCGCTCAAGGACTTTCGCGAGGTCAATCTGTTCATACGTGGCATCATGCCTCTGATTGGATATCGTTCGAGTATCGTCCACTACGACCGTAGCGAGCGTTTTGCCGGTCATTCGAAATATCCGCTCAGGCGGATGGTCGAGTTCGCGCTCGATGCGATAACGTCGTTTTCCGTGGTGCCGCTGCGAATGATCACCGCAATCGGTTTCGCGGTCTTCGTGCTGACGGTCGCGCTGTCGGCCTGGATCCTCTGGATCGCACTGACGGACGAGCAGGCGGTACCAGGATGGGCGTCTACGGTCCTGCCGCTCGTGTTCATCGGGGGGGTGCAGATTCTCTGCCTTGGCGTAATCGGCGAGTACCTCGGGAAGATCTACATCGAGACCAAGGGCCGGCCGCGCTATTTTATCGAGCACATTACTTCAAGCATACGCGCCAAGCGCGTGCCGCCGTCACCGCAGGTTGTCGAGGGGTTGCGCCGCGGAGGTCGCCTGGAGGACGCGGGTTAGCGGTGCCTCCACATTGCGCAGACGCGGGTCGCGCGTCGTGTGGGTTACGACAACGCAGCGCGAATGGGCTGTCAACACGGAAGTGATTGCCTTCCGCCGTCAAACGCGGGAACACATCGATGAGCAAGAGCGGGGGCGAGTCACACTTCTACGATGACCTGTTTTACGCGTATATACGCGAGGGGGCAGTCCGTTCGGCCCGCGCCTTGCTGCCGGTAGTAGTCCACTCGCTTGGCGTCAAGAGTGTGCTCGACATCGGGTGCGGCGCCGGAGCGTGGCTGTCTGAATTTCAACGATTAGGCATAAGCGACTTTTGCGGCGTGGATGGCGAATACGTAAGCGGGTCTGCCCTGTTGATCGACGACGCAAAGTTCATTCCGCGAGACATCACTAAACCCTTCGATTTCGGACGGGACTTCGACCTGGTCGAGTGCCTGGAAGTGGCTGAACACGTTCCCACGGAGGCGAGCCGGATCCTGGTCGATAACATCGCGCGCCACGGCAAGCGTGTGCTATTTTCGGCGGCTGTGCCCGGGCAGGGTGGCGAGAATCACATCAATGAGCAGCCGCACGAGTTCTGGCGGGATCTGTTCCGTGAACGTGGATACCGGTTGTTCGATTTCGTGCGACCAGCCGTCCAGGAATCCAGTGAGATAGAATCGTGGTACCGATATAACGTGCTATTTTTTGCGCATGACGACATTATCGGGACGCTGCCTTCCCGGGTGACTGCGTATCGAGTTCCGGACCATTCGGCGATAAGGGATTTCTCGCCAGCATGGTACCGTGTACAGAAGACAGTCATGCGGATGCTGCCAGTACGCGCGGTTTCCGGGATGGCCGTGCTCAAACACAAGCTGGTCACACGCAGACTGCGACATCGATAAGTGAGACACCCTTGCGGCTACGTATCTACCTTTCTCTCCCCGCGGGAACGTTACCTGCCGCTGTCAGTCAGGTTCTCTTACATGCTCATGCTGCTCCGAAGGTATTCTTGAGATGGATTCCAGGCACTGTTAGGGAGGAGCGGCGATGATTGCCAAGATCGAGGCGGTTGGCGAAACACTGGTCAAGTGCTTCCACCTGGTTGCGTTGTTCGTCATCGGCGGCACCGTGGTGTGGTCGGCAGGGCACTTCTACATCGTCGACGTGATGCAGCACGGACGTGCCCAGCTCCACGATATCCTGCTGCTGTTCATCTACCTCGAGATCGGCGCGATGGTCGGGATCTACTTCAAGACCCACCGCCTGCCGGTGCGCTTCCTGATCTACGTCGCGATCACGGCACTTACGCGCATGCTCACGATCGACATCAAGGACCTGGCGAACGAGCAGATCCTCACCGTGACCGGCGCGATCCTCGTGCTCGCGCTGGCGGCCCTCGCCATAGAATTCAGCGCGGCCCGCTTCCGCTCCCCGGACGCGGACGTCTGACCACCATGAGCATGGATGTCGAAGCCCGGCTGGCCAGGGCCGGCCTGAAGCTGCCCGATGCGCCCTCGCCGGCCGCCAACTATGTGCCGGCCGTGATCGCGAAAGGACTGGTCTTCATCGCCGGGCAGGCGCCGGTGCGCGACGGCAAGTACGCGTTTACCGGACGCGTCGGGAGCGAGGTCACGCTCGAGGAGGCTCAGGCGGCGGCCTGCCTGTGCGGCCTCAACGTCCTGGCGCAGGTGAAGGCCGCGGTCAGTGGAGACTGGTCGCGCGTGAAGGGCTGCGTGCGGATCTGCGGCTACGTCAGCTCGGCCCCCGGCTTCTTCGAGCAGCCGAAGGTCCTCGACGGAGCCTCCGACCTGATGGTGCAGGCGCTCGGCGAGGCCGGCAAGCACGCGCGCTCGGCGCTGGGTGTCGCCGCATTGCGCGGCAACGTGCCGGTGGTCGTGGACGCGATCTTCGAGCTCGCGGACTAGAAACCGCTCCGCAAGCCGGATCGAAACCGCATAGACGCGCAGATAGGCACAGGCGATTCGAGCCCGGCCAATTCGTTAGGAGGGGCTTCCACGCGCGTTCGACTGCGTTTATCTCCGACTAATCGCCGGTTTCGCGCCCTTCCCACCCCGGAAGACGATCACCGCCACCGCGGCCAGCAGCAGCAGCGTACCGATCGTGATGATCCCCAGCGAGAGCATCTTGATCGACAGCTCCCGCCCGACAAACCCCCGCCCGGTGAGCGTATTCATCACAAAGCTTGCGCACAAGAGCGGAACGGCGGTGCGCCACGCCTCCCGGTGCTTCATCAGATACGCCACGATCACCATGTGCGGCAGCAGCAGGACGATGAAATGGGACTTGCTGGACACCGGCGACAGCAGCACCATGCTCATGACGATGACGGACGCGCCCCAGAGGTAGGCTCCCTCCATCTTCGCCGATCGCAAGATGATCGCGAGCGCCGCCAGGCCATAGGCCAGATACACAAAGTGGAGTATCACCTCCGTGCGGGCAGTGATATCGCCCCATGCCACGTCGCCTGCGCCCATCAGGCGATAGACGAGGGGCCGCAGCGACTGATTGAAGTACAGCGCGCCTCGAAAAAAGCCGGAGTGTGCTTCGGATTGCACGCCGGCGAGCCCTCCGCCCGCGACCTCCACGATCCATCTGTACAGATAGCCGGCTTTGGGATCGCTGTGCGGGAAGAATGCGTCCGGAAGCACGGAAAGGATCGCACACAGCCCGACGCCCAGCGCGAATACCTTCCACTTACGCAGCAAGATGGCGTACAGGAGCATCAGGACCGGCGTCGCTTTCAGCGCGACCGCGACGGCCAGCCCGGAGGCGGCGAGAAGGGTCCTGTTCATCGACAGGCCATACAGGCCCACGAGGACGAAGAAGAACACGATGACGTCGTAGGCCTGGTTTTCGAGCACGGCCAACACGAACTTGAGGCTCAGGATCAAAGTGAAGACCCTCAGCCACACGAGCTGCTCGCGTGCCACTTGAAACGCCCGGACCGTCAGCGTTTCACATATCCTGTAACTGCCGTAGGTGGTGCCGATCAGCACTCCGTACCACGCCAGGTTCCCGGCCCAGTCGGGCAGGAACGAGAAGGGGATCATGACAAAAGCGAAAAACGGGGGGTAGGAAAATCCGGGGGAACACGTCCACAGCGTCTCTCCCCTCAACATGCACGCCCCGCCCAGCGAGAATACGGACATCCCCCCGTGGTGCGTGCTGAACCGGAAGTAGTAGAGCGTGAGCGCTAGCGCGAGCACGGCCCACCCAACAGCGGAATACCTGCTCGCGGGTCTTGCCGCAGCGGGATCCGGAAACGGGGTCATCGGAGGGGAAACCCGACGCGCTGCAGAAGAAGCCCCCGCAGCATGCTTGAGCGACGCTCTAGTGCTTCCTGCCGCGGAGGAGCTTCGCGCTCATCTTCACGGCCTTGACGATGTTGATGTAGCCGGTGCAGCGACAGAGGTTGCCCTCGAGCCCCTTGTAGATCTGCTCGTCGGTCGGGTTGGGGTTATCCTTCAGCAGCCCCGCGGTCGCCATGATCATGCCCGGGGTGCAGAAGCCGCACTGCAGGCCGTGGCACTCCGAGAACGCGCGCTGGATCGGGTGCAGCTGCTTGCCCTTCGCCAATCCCTCGATGGTGACGACGTTCGCGCCGTTCGCCTGCGCCGCGAGCATGGTGCAGGACTTCACGGCCCGGCCGTCGACGTGGACGGTGCAGCAGCCGCACTGGCTGGTGTCGCAGCCGACGTGGGTGCCGGTGAGGCGCAGCTCATCGCGCAGGAAATCCACGAGCAGCATGCGGTCCTCGACCGCGCGCGTCTGGTTCTTGCCATTGACCTTGATGGTGACTTTTGCCATGTTCGCTTTCCGCGTCTGTCTGCGTTGATCTGCGCCTACTTCCTGCCGGCGAGCTTCGCTACCGCGCGCTTTGCCATCACCCGCACCAGGTTGGCGCGGTACTCGCGGTCGGCGTGGATGTCGTTGTTGAAGTTGCTCGAATCGAGCGCAAGCCCTTCCAGCGCTTCCGGCTTGAAGCTCTTCGCCAGCGCGCTCTCGGCGGCCTTCCAGCGGAAGACGCCGGGGCCGGCGCCCGTCACCGCCACGCGGGCGCCGTTTGCCGCCTGCGCAACGAACACGCCCGCCATCGCGTAGCCCGACGCCGGGTGGTGGAACTTGGAATAGGCCGCGCGCTTGGGCAGCGGAAACTCGACGCGCACGATGACCTCGCCCTCCCGCAGCGCGGTGGCGAACAGCCCCTGGAAGTAATCGTCCGCGGCGATCGAGCGCTGCGTGGTGACGACGGTCGCGGCGAGTCCCAGCACCGCGGCGGGATAATCCGCGGCCGGATCGTTGTTCGCGAGCGAGCCGCCGATCGTGCCACGGTTCCTGACCTGCGGATCGCCGATTTCGGCCGCCAGTCCCGCCAGCGCGGGGATCGCCTTGCGGACGACCGTCGAGGACGCAACGTCGTGGTGCCGCGTGCCCGCCCCGACGACCAGCTTGCCGCCCTTCGCCGCGACGCCGCGGAGCTCCTTCAGGCCCGCGATATCGACGATGTGCGTGGGCCGCGCGAGCCTTGCTTTAAGCGTCGGGATCAGCGTCATGCCGCCCGAGAGCAGCTTGGCCTCCGGGTTCTTCGCGAGAAACGCCGCCGCGTCCTTGAGCGACTTCGGCTTGACATAACTGAGTGAGTACATCGGCTACCTCCCTTTCCGTGCGTCCTGCATGGCATGCCAGATCCTGGCGGGCGTCAGCGGCATGTCGATGTGCCCGACGCCGAGCGGCGCGAGCGCGTCCATGACCGCGTTGGCAACCGCCGGCAGCGACCCGGTGCAGCCCGACTCTCCCACGCCCTTGACCCCGAGCGGGCTCACCTTGCTCGCCGTCGGATGCTCGGCCCCGCGGATCGCCGGCACCAGCCCGGCGCGCGGCATGTAGTAGTCCATGAAGCTGCCGGTCAGCAGCTGCCCCGAGCCGCGATCGTATACCACGTGCTCGCCGAAGATCTGGCCCGCGCCCATCGCGACGCCGCCGTGCAGCTGCCCTTCGACCACCCCGTGGTTGATCACGACGCCAAGGTCGTCCACCGCCGCATAGGAAGCGATCTCGGCCGCGCCGGTGCCGGGATCGATCTCGACTTCGGCGATGTGGCAGCCGTTGGGAAAGGTCGAGCCGAACTTGCCCTCGGCGACCACCGAGACCGGCTTCGATCTCGCGAGGTCCCCGAGCCTGAACGTGCGCTTCGATTCCTTCGAGCGATACGCGCCGTCGGCATATTCCACCTGAGAGGGCTCGACCCCGAGGTCGAGCGCGGCGGCAGCGCGCCCGTGCTCGATCAGCTTCTGCGCCGCGAGGTGGCACACGCTGCCGGCGCCCACGGTGCTGCGCGAGCCGCCGGTATGATTGCCCTGCAGCCGGTGCTGCTTCTCCGGCGCGCACTGCTTCAGATGCACGCGCTCGAACGGCACGCCGAGCGCATCCGCCACGATCGTGGCGAAGGTCGTCTCGTGCCCGTGCCCCTGCGACTTCGCCATCGTGTAGACGGTGAGGTTGCCCGCGGCATCGAGCTCGAGCTCGACCTCGTCCTTTGCCGCCTGGCCGGCTCCCGTGTTCTCGATCACCGTGGCGATGCCGATGCCGCGCAGCTTCCCCGCCTTCTCGGTCTGCGCGCGCCGCTTCGCATAGCCCTTCCAGTCCGCGAGCTTGAGCGCCTTCTCGAGGAGCCCCGGCAGGTCGGCGCTTTCGTAGGTGGAGCCCGTCGGGGTCTTGTAGGGGAAGGCCTCCGGCGGAATGAAATTGCGCCGCCGCAGCTCGGCGGCATCCATCTTCAGCTCGGCTGCGGCCTGGCTCACCAGGCGCTCGACCGTATAGGCGATGTCCGGACGCCCCGCGCCGCGATAGGACGACACCGGGTTGGTGCTGGTCAGCGCGACCCGGTAGGTGGCGTAGAGCGCCGGGATGCGGTAGACGCCGGTCATGCAGGTCGTGGTGTTGCGGATATGCCCCATGGAAGCCGGAGAGAGATAGGCCCCCATGTCGTTCACCCAGTCGAGCCGCATCGCGGTAAAGCGGCCCTCGCGGTCGAGCGCCAGCGCGCCGTTGATGACATTGGCGCGCCCGTGCGTGTCGCAGGCGATGCCCTCGGAGCGCGTCGACACCCACCGTACCGGGCGACCGGTCTGCTTCGCCGCGAGCATCAGCGCGCCGTGCTCGGGGTACGCCGGCGTGCGCTGGCCGAAGCCGCCGCCGACATCGCCCACTTCGAAGTTGAGCTTCTCCTCCGGCACGCCGGTGTAGGCGGAGAGGTGCCGCCGCAGCGTGGTGATGCCCTGGCAGCAGACGTGCAGCGTGTAGCTGTCCGCGCGCGCGTCGTAGGATGCGATGTAGGCGCGCGGCTCCATCGGGTTCGGCGCGACGCGGGTGACTTCCACCTTGAGGCGCGTCACGTGCGCCGCGCGCGCAAGCGCCGCCTCGACGGCTGCAGCATCACCGACTTCCACTTCCAGCGCGAGGTTGCCCGGGACGTTCTCGTGAAGCTGCGGTGCGCCCGTCGCGAGCGCCTCCTCGGGCGAGACGACCGCGGGCAGGTCGCGATACTTGATCTCAACGAGCTCGGCCGCGTCCTGCGCTGCTTCGGCCGTCTCCGCGACCACGAGCGCAACCGCTTCGCCCACGAAGTGCACTCCGCCGTGCGCCAGCACCGGCCGCTCGGGAGCCCGCGTCTGCATGCCGCCCTTGCCGGGAAAGGTCAGCGTGTGCATCGGCTTGACGTAACCGGCGCGAACCGCGTCGGCACCGGTGATGACTGCCTTCACTCCGGGGTGCTTGAGTGCCCGCCCGGTGTCGACGGCGACGATCTCGGCGTGCGCCCGGTCCGAGCGCACGAAAGTGCCGTGGAGCTGCCCCGGCACGTTCCAGTCGGCGGCAAACGTGCCGGCGCCGGTGACGAGGCGCGCGTCCTCGACCCGTCCCACCGGCCCGTGATTGTGGTGTGCCTTCGCGCTCATTTGCTTTTCGCCGAGTGAATCGCGTGCCAGAGCTTCGCGGGCGTCAACGGCATGTCGAGGTGCGCGACGCCGAGCGGCCGCAGCGCATCCACCACCGCGTTGGCGAGCGAAGGTATCGAGGCGGTGCAGCCCGACTCGCCCACGCCCTTCACGCCGAGCACGTTGTTGACGCTTGGCACCGGGGAGTCCTGCATGCGGATTGCCGGCAACAGCCCGGCGCGCGGCATGCAATAGTCCATGAAGCTCCCGGTGAGGAGCTGCCCGGTCTGCCGGTCGTAGACGACCTGCTCGCCGAAGATCTGGCCGGCGCCCTGCGCCACCGCGCCGTGCACCTGGCCCTCGACCACCGTGTGGTTGATGACGTTGCCGCAGTCGTCCACCGCGTTGTAGGCGACGATGCGCGAGGCGCCGGTGGCGGGATCGACCTCCACCTCGGTGATGTGGCAGCCGTTGGGGAAGGTCGACCCGAAGGTGCCCTCGCCCATGACGTCCATCGGCTTCTTCTTCGCCAGGTCGAACAGGCTGATTCTCTTCTTCGCGCCACGCACCTGGAAAAATCCCTTGGCGTAGTCCACCTGGGACGGCTCGACGTCCAACTGTTCCGCGGCGAGCGATTTCCCCTGCTCGATCAGCTTCAGCGCGGCTAGCTTGCATGCGCTGCCGGCGCCCACGGTGGAGCGCGAGCCGCCGGTGTGGTTGCCGACGAGGGGCTTGACCCCCTCGCGGATGTGAATCCGCTCGAGCGGCACGCCGAGCGCGTCCGCCACGATCATGCCGAACGTCGTCTCGTGCCCCTGCCCCTGCGACTGCGCCACCGTATAGACGTTGAGTTCTCCGGTGCGCGTCGCTTCGATCTCGACCTGGTCCTTGGGGAACAACCCGGCTCCGGTATTCTCGATGACGGTGGCAATGCCGAGGCCGCGGAGCTTCCCCGCCTGCTCCGACTTGCGGCGGCGCGCCGGGAAGCCCTTCCAATCGGCAAACTCGAGCGCCCGTGCCAGCACGCTGTGGAGATCGGTCGCCTCATACGTCGAGCCAGTGGGCGTCTTGTAGGGAAATGCCTCCTTCGGGATGAAGTTGCGGCGCCGCAGCTCCGCCGGATCCATTTTCAACTCCGCCGCCGCCTGGCTGACCAGGCGCTCCATCACGTACGCCATGTCGGGGCGGCCGGCGCCACGGTAGGCCGCGACCGGCACGGTGTTGGTGAAGGCGAGCCGGAAGCGCCCGTAGAGCGCCGGGATACGGTAGACGCCGGTCATGCACGTCGCCGGGTTGCGCGTGTGGCTCGCCGAGCCGGTCGCCGAGAGGTAGCCGCCCATGTCGGCGATCCAGTCGAGCTTCACCGCGAGGAATTTGCCGTCGCGGTCGAGCGCAAGCTCGCCGTTCACGGTGTTGGCGCGCCCGTGCGTGTCGCTCATGAAGCCTTCCGAGCGCGAGGAAATCCACCGCACCGGCCGGCCGAGCTCCTTCGCCGCCAGCATCTGCATGCAATACTCGGGATAGGCGGCGCTCCTCTGCCCGAAGCTGCCGCCGATGTCCTGCGCGTGCACGACGAGCTTGTCCTCCGGCACGTCGGTGATCGCCGCGAGCTGCTTGCGCATCATGTTGATGCCCTGGATGCACACGTGCACGTGGTAAGTGCCGTCCGCGGGCTCAAAGCGCACCGTGCAGCCGCGCGGCTCCATCGGGTTGGGCGCGACGCGCGTCACCTCGAGCTTCATGCGCGTCACGTGCGCGGCCTGCGCGAGCGCGGCGTTCACCGCTTCCTCGTTGCCCGCTTCGTAGTCGAAGGAGAGATTGCCGGGTGCTTCCTCGTGCAGCTGCGGCGCGCCGGGCGCCAGCGCTTCCTCGGCCGATACCACCGCGGGCAGGTCGCGATACTCGACTTCGACCAGCTCGGCGGCATCCTGGGCCGCGACCGGCGAGTCCGCGACCACCATCGCCAGCGCGTCGCCGACGTGGCGCACCTTTTTCGCCGCGAGCACAGGGCGCGGCGGCTTGATGATGTGCTTGCCCCCGCGGCCGGGGTAGCTCACCACGACGAAATACTTGGTGTAGCCGGCGGCGATCGCGTCCGCCCCGGTATAGACGCGCCTGACGCCCGGGTGACGCTGCGCCTTGTCGGTTTTCACGGAGACGATCTCGGCGTGCGCGCGGTCCGAGCGCACGAACGCGCAATAGAGCTGGCCGGGCAGGCTCCAGTCGGAGGCGTACTTGCCGGCACCCGTTACCAGGCGCCGGTCTTCGACCCTGCCGCCGTGATGCGAAGCATGCGTGTCCACGATGCGACTTCCCGGGAAAGAGTCCGTTCTTTGGAATTAAAAGCCCCGCGCCTTGCGCGCAGGGCTCAGGGCGCAGATTATCCGGCATACTGCTCTCCCCAGCAATCCGCGAGTCCATATATTGTCGAAGACCTTGTTCCCATGAAGAAAGACACCCTCCTCGCCCGCGCCGGCCGCGACCCCGCCCGCTACCAGGGCATGGTCAACACGCCGGTGTTCCGCACCTCCACGGTGATCTTCCCGGACCTTGATTCCTACGAGGCGCGTGGGGGCGACGATTACAAGAAGGTGCGCTACGGGATGTACGGCACGCCGACCACGTTCGCGCTGGAGGAAGCCGTCGCGCGGATGGAAGGCGGCCATGCCGCCGTCGCGCTGCCCTCGGGGCTCGCCGCGATCACGGTCGCCCTGTGCGCCTACCTCAAGGCCGGCGATCACCTGCTCGTGCCCGACTCGGTGTACACGCCCACGCGCACCTTTTGCGACCGGCGCCTGAAGCCCAACGGGATCGAGATCGAGTACTACGATCCCCTCATCGGCGCCGGCATCGCGAGACGGGTCCGGCCCGCCACCAAGGTCATATTCTGCGAGGCGCCGGGCTCGCTCTCCTTCGAGATGCAGGACATCCCGGCCATCGCGGAAGTCGCGCACCGCCGCGGCATCGCTGTTCTCGCGGATACCACCTGGGGCACGCCCTATTACTTCCGCTCCTTCGAGAAGGGAGTGGATGTCTCCATTCACGCCGCGACCAAGTACATCGCCGGGCACTCGGACGTCGTGATGGGGATGATCGTCACCAATGAGAGCCACTGGCTGACGGTGCGCCGCACTGCCGCCGAATACGGCTACGCGGTCAGCCCCGACGACTGCTATCTCGCGCTGCGCGGCTTCCGCACGATCGGGGTGCGCATGAAGCAGCAGATGGCGAACGCGTTGAAGGTCGTGCGCTGGCTGCAGGCTCAGAAGCAGGTCAGGCGGGTACTCTATCCCGCGCTCGAGAGCGACCCCGGGCACGCGATCTGGAAGCGCGATTTCAGCGGCGCGGCGTCGCTGTTCTCGTTCGTGATGGAGCCTGCAACCGAGGCGCAGGTCGCCGCCTTCATCAATGCGCTCGAGGTGTTCGGCATCGGCTCGAGCTGGGGCGGCTTCGAGAGCCTCGCCATCGTGGCGCGGGTCGAGCGCTACCGCACCGTCACCCAATGGAACCCCGGCGGCCCCACGATCCGGCTGCACATCGGCCTCGAGGACCCGGACGACCTTATCGCCGATCTTGAGCGCGGCTTCGCCGCCGCCCGGAAAGCGTGACGAGATTTCTTACAGGGAGGCTGTGAATATGAAAGTGGGCTTCATCGGCATCGGCACCATGGGCGCCAGCATGGCGTTGAACGTGCGCGCGAAAGGGTATGAACTCGTCGTCCACGACTTGAGGGAAGCTGCAGCCGGGCCGCATCTCAAGGCGGGCTGCACCTGGGCCAATTCCGCGCGCGAGGTGGCGGAAGCCTCCGACGTGGTCTTCACGTCGCTGCCGGGCCCGAAGGACGTCCAGTCGGTCGCGGAGGAGTTGCTCCCCGGCATGCGCAAGGGCACCGCCTGGTTCGACCTCTCGACCAACTCGCCCACCGTCGTGCGCCGCCTGTCCGAGCGCTTCGCGGGAAAGGGCATCGCCATGCTGGACTCACCCGTCTCCGGCGGCCCAACCGGCGCGAAGAGCGGCAAGCTCGCCCTCTACGTGAGCGGGGACAAGGCCGCGTTCGACAAGCACAAGGCCGTGCTCGACGCCATCGGCGACCAGGTCATCTACGTCGGCCCGGTCGGCGCGGGCACGATTGCAAAGCTCGTGCACAACTGCGCGGGCTACGCGATTCTCGCCACGCTGGCGGAAGTCATGACGATGGGCGTCAAGGCCGGGGTCGAGCCACTTGCCCTCTGGGCCGCCATCCGCCAGGGCGCCTTCGGCCGCCGGCGCTCGTTCGACCGGCTCGCCGAGCAGTTCCTCATCGGCAAATTCGACCCGCCCGCGTTCGCGCTCGAGCTCGCGCACAAGGACGTCACGCTCGCGACCGAGGTCGGCCGCGAGTTCCACGTCCCGATGAAGCTCGCCAACACCGTGCTCCAGGAAATGACGGAGGCGATGAACCGCGAGGGGTGGGCAAAGCGCGACTCGCGCATCTTCATGCTGCTGCAGGAGGAGCGCGCCGGCGTCAATATCAAGGTGCCGGAAGCGAAGGTCCAGGACGTCCTGAACCGCGGCTAGCCAGAAAAGGTGTCAGGAACCTTTTTCAGGCAATCTTGATCGGCTTGCCTTTCTTCGCCGAGACCTCGATCGCCTCGAGCACGGCGACGCCGTTGATCGCTTCCGCGGGCGGCACGACGAAGTTCTTCTTCTCCTCGACCGCGTCGGCGAACGCCTCGAGCTCCGCCTTCTCCTTGTCCATTGCCGGCAGCGTGATGCGCTCCGGCTGGCCCTGGAGGCCGCGCATGAGGAGATCGGTATCGCCGCGCATCTCGATCCAGCCCTTCGAGCCGAACACCCGCATGTGGTAGAGATCGGCGGTCACGAACACGGTGGAGAGCGACCCGGTCGCTCCATTCGCGAACTTGAGCAGCATCGAGGTCGTGTCGTCCATGTCCACCTCGGGCGCGAGCTTGCGCTTGTCGCTGAAGGCATAGACGCTCGCGACCGGCCCCGCAATCTGGATCATGCCGTCCAGCGTGTGGATGCCGCGCGCCGTCATCCCGCCCCCCGGCGCTTCCGCGCGGGTCGAGCGCCAGCTGCCCGCATCCAGGCTGTAGCCGGTCGGGCCCGAGTGCGTCGCCTCGACGTGCAGCACGTCCCCGATCGTGCCGGCGCGGATGCGGCTCATCATCTCGACGAAGGACGGGGCGTGGCGGCGGTTGAGCCCCACGCTCAGCGTGACGCCCGCCGCCTTGCATGCCGCCACCGCCTTCTCGGCAGTCTTGCGCGTGAGCGTGAAGGGCTTCTCGACGAAGACATGCTTGCCGGCCTTCGCCGCCTGGATGATTTGTTTCATGTGCAGCGAGTGCGGCGTCGCGAGGATCACGGCGCCGATCTCCGGATCCTTCAGCACCCGACCGTAGGACGAGACAACCTTGATGCCGGTCTTCTGCGAGAACTCCTTGTGCTTCTCCGGATCGCGGGAGATGCCCTTTACGATCCTGATCTTGCTGCTCCCCTGCACCGACTCCACCAGGCGGTTGCCCCACCGCCCCAGCCCGTAGATCGCGGCATTCAGCATGTCGTTCTCCCTGGTACATGCATTCGAGGCCGCAACAATAGCATGGAGATCATTCGAAACGGATGCCGGTCTCCCTGACCAGCTTTCCCCAGCGCGCCAGCTCTGCGGCGATGTGCCGGCTGAACTCCTCCGGCGTGCTGCCCACCGGCTCGCCGCCGTCCGGCGCGAGCCGCGCCACCACGTCCGGGGACCGGGCACTCTTTACAAGCTCCGCGTTGAGCCGGCTCAGAATCGCCGGCGGCGTGCCGGCGGGCGCGAGCCATCCGTGCCATGTGCTGTTCTCGTAGCCGGGCACGCCCGCCTCCGCGATCGTCGGCAGATCGGGCAGTACCGCGGAGCGCTTGGCGGTGGTGACCGCCAGCGCCCGCAGCCGGCCCGCCCGCGCGTGCGGCAGCGAGGACAGCACGTTTCCGAACAGCATGTGCACCTGGCCGCTCATGGCGTCCACCAGCGCCTGCCCGGTTCCCTTGTACGGGACGTGCGTGATCTTGACTCCGCTCAGCGCCTTGAGCAGCTCGAACGCCATGTGGGTGGACGTGCCGTGCCCGGCCGACGCGCAATCGAGCGCACCGGGCTTCGCGCGCGCAAGCGCCAGCAGGTCCTTCACCGATTTCACCGGCAACGAAGGATGGGTGAGCAGCAGGAACGGCGCCTGCACGACCAGGGAGATCGGAGCGAAATCCTTCACCGGGTCGAAGGCGAGCTTCGGATAGACGACCGGCGTGATGGTAAATCCGCCCGCCACGCCCAGCAGCGTGTAGCCGTCCGGCGCGGACTTGGCGACGTGCGTATAGGCGACCGTGCCGCCGGCGCCGGTGCGATTCTCGACGACGAACGGCCGGGCCAGGCTGTCGGTGAGCTTCTGCGCGAACAGTCGCGTCTGGATGTCGGTCGCGCCGCCGGGAGCAAGGCCGACGATGACCCGCACCGGCCGAGCGGGGTAGGCCTCCGCGGCGCCTTGCGCGCGGGCGGCACCGGGGAGTGCTGCCGCAATGCCGGTGATCAACCATATCAGCCGTTTCGGTTTCACTTGGATTCTCCAATCAACTGAGCCCGCAACGGGCATACAGCCTGACCGCGTTGTCCCAGAAAAGCCTGCGCTTGCGGCCCTCCGCCATGTCCCAGCCGAGCACGGTTTCGACCGACTTCGGGAAGTGGCTCTCGCCGTGGGGATAATCGGAGGCGTACATCAGCACCCCGTCGCCCACGAGGTCGGCCACCGCGTTGGTCAGCGCCGCGCCCTCCGGGATCTCGATGCTCTGGAAATAGCGCCCGCCGGTGACGTATTCGCTCGGCTTGCCCTGGAGGGAAGCGATCGCGGCGCGGATGGTCTCCGCGTGCTCGTCGATGCGCTTCATCCAGAACGGCAGCCACCCGTGGCCGGCCTCGAGCGTGCCGATGCGCAGCCGCGGAAAGCGGTCCATCACGCCGGCCCCGATCAGCGCCGCCATGTTGCGCATGCCGCACCAGGGATGTGCGGCCGAGCGCTGCAGGAACAGGTTGTCCCAGGTGTCGAGGCCGCCTGGGGCATAGGGGGGCATCACGGTGAAGGTGTGCAGCGTCACGGCGAGGTCGAACTCCTGCGCCGCGGCCCACACCGGCTCGAGACCGGGATGATCGAGCGGCGTGCCGTACGGCGCGTAGGGCAGCACACCCCATGCCCAGCGCGATTTTCCCCACCGCCTTATTTCCGCGACGCTGCCTTCGACGTCGCGGGCGCTGGCGAGGATCACGCCGCCCAGGCGGCCGGGAAAGGCCCCGCAGTAGGCCTCCATCCAGCGGTGGTAGGCCCGATACATCCCCATCTCGAGCGCCACGTCCTCGCCGGCCGTCCAGGTGCCGAACCAGCCCGAAGGCAGCGTGAGATTGACATCCACGCCCTCGTATTCCATGTCCTTGATGCGCTCCGCGGGGTCCTGATCGACGAGCGGGGAGACTTCCCTTTCCTTCTTCACGCCGGTGAAGCCCGCCATATAGCCGCCGGGCGTCTCCTCCGGCTTCGCGGCGCCGAGGCGGCGGCGGTAGCGCCGCTGACCCCGGGTGTAGGTCACGTGGCCGCGCTTGTTGGCGGACCTGAATTCATCCCACGCCGGGAGCTTTCCCCGCTCCGCGCTCGCCAGGTACGGGTCGAGCACGTCCATCACCGGGCCGACGTGGGTGTCGGAATCGAAGATGCGATAGCCATTGCGCGCCACGCCGGGCTCCTTTCCTGGGTTACTTGCGGTGCTTTCTGGGTGCCGTGGGCGAAAGATAGCGCTTTTCCAGCTCGCGCTGCTTCGCGAGGCCCTCGCCCGCGGGCCCGACCTCCGGCACCGGATAGGGGCGGTTCCTGCGGCTCGCGACAAACGCGTCCCAGGCCCCGACGCCATCTTTCCGGAACGCCTGCAGGAAATCCCACAGCGCCGCCCACGTCACGTGGTGCGTGAACGCCGGGTACCACGCGATGTTGACGCCGAGCGCAAGGTGCTCATCGAGGCCGAGATAGCGCGGGAGCTTGCCCTTCATGAAGGAGAATGGCCCTTCGACCGCCGCCCGCGCACGCTTCACCTCCGCGACCGAGTGCGGTGACTCGAACTGCACCCAGTCCACGCCGGCGTCCTTGCGGTAAGCCTTGAGTCTCCCGAGGCAATCCTCCAGCCCGCCGTTGGCCGCGTCGCGCGCGTAGCACTGCGCCATCACGACGAAGTCGGGGTCGAGCTCGTTTTTCATGTCCACCGCGGCGCGGTAGCGCGCGATCGCCTGCTCGAGCGGCACGACCTCGACGCCGGCGCTCTGGGTGCGGCGCTTGCCCTCGATCGGCTGGTCGTCGATGCGCACGCCCGCGATGCCGGCGCGGATGCATTCGCGCACCAGGCGGCGCACCGCCATGATGCCGCCGTGCCCCGTGTCGCCGTCGAGGATGATCGGGAATGTCACGCTCTGCGCGATCCACTCCCCGACCTGGACGCATTCGGTCATCGTGGCGGTGCCGACGTCGGCGAGCCCGGTGTAGGAGCCCACGACGCCGCTGGTGCCGACGAAGCCCGCCTCGCATCCGGCGCGCTCCATGATGCGCGCGTGCGTCGCGGTCGGCGGGTGCATCACGACCAGCACCTTGTTCCTGCGATGGATGAGCTCCTGCAGACGCCGGCTCGCCGAGGTTGCCGCAATCCTGCGCCTCATTTGACGACCTCGCGCCTCAACGTGTGCCGCTCGACCGCGCGCTCGTCCACGGCGATCCCGAGCCCGGGGCGCGCAGGCGGCGCAACGTGGCCGTCGCGGATCACGAAGTCGGTGTCCCCCACCAGGGGATCGGGCCCCAGCACGCCGAGCCCGAAGATGAACTCCGCCGCGGGCA
>DATBMB010000063.1:0-11093 GCA_036555035.1 Burkholderiales bacterium
CACCGCGAGCGGACCGGTGTCCTACATGCGCGTCTTCGACAAGAGCTGCGAAACCGTGGAGTCCGCGGGCTCGCGCCGCGGCGCGCAGATGGGGATCCTGCGGTGCGATCACCCCGATCTCGAGGACTTCATCCACGCCAAAGATGAAGGCGAGCTCAGCAACTTCAACGTGAGCGTGGCGGTGACCGACGCCTTCATGCGCGCGGTCGAGGCCGACGGCGATTGGGAACTGGTGCACAAGCAGCCACCCGCGCCCGATTTCGAGGGCGAGCCGGTGCAACGCTCCGACGGCCTGTGGGTGTACCGCAGGGTGAAGGCACGCGAGGTCTGGCAGCAGATCATGGAGTCCACCTACGACCACGCCGAGCCGGGCGTGCTCTTCTTGGATCGCGTGAACTCTGACAACAACCTGTCCTATTGCGAAACCATCGAGGCGTCAAATCCCTGCGGCGAGGAAGTTCTGCCGCCGTACGGCTGTTGCTGCCTCGGCTCGATCAACCTGACGCCGTTCGTGCGCGAGCCGCTCGGCGCGCGGGCGCGTTTC
This sequence comes from Burkholderiales bacterium, assembly GCA_036555035.1. GTDB lineage: Bacteria > Pseudomonadota > Gammaproteobacteria > Burkholderiales > SG8-41 > SG8-41. Next base: position 545 of record DATBMB010000063.1, read on the forward strand.
GACTTCGAGGCGTTCGGAAAGGTGGTGCGCACCGCGGTGCGCATGCTCGACAACGTGCTCGACGCGACCGTGTGGCCGTTGAAGCAGCAGCAGGAAGAGGCGCGCGCCAAGCGCCGGGTGGGGCTCGGCTTCACCGGGCTCGGCGACGCGCTCATCATGCTCGGGCTGCGCTATGACACGGACGAGGCGCGGCGCATGGGCGCGCGGATCGCCGAAGCGATGCGCGACGAAGCCTACGCGGCTTCGGTCGAGCTTTCCAAAGAGAAAGGCGCCTTCCCGCTGCTCGACTCGAATCAATACCTCGCGGCGCCGCGCTTCGCCTCGCGCCTGCCCGAGCGGCTGAAGGCCGAGATCCGCGCCCACGGCATCCGCAACAGCCATCTCCTCTCGGTCGCGCCCACCGGCACGATCTCGCTCGCGTTTGCCGACAACGCCTCGAACGGGATCGAGCCGCCCTATGCCTGGACCTACCAGCGCAAGAAGCGCATGCCCGACAACTCGATGAAGACCTACGACGTCGAGGACCACGCCTGGCGGCTCTACCGGCACCTCGGCGGGGACATGGACCATCTCCCGCCCGCGTTCGTCACGGCGATGGACATCTCGGCGCTCGACCACATGCGCATGGTGGCGGCCGCGGCCCCCTACGTGGATTCCGCCATCAGCAAGACCGTCAACGTGCCAGAGAACTACCCGTACGAGCAGTTCCGGAATCTCTACCTCGAAGCCTGGCGCGCGGGACTGAAGGGAATCACCACCTACCGACCCAACAAGGTTCTGGGATCGGTGCTCTCGGTCGCCCCCGAAGCGGAGCAGCCGAGCGATCTCGATACCAGCGCCGACCGCCGCATCCGGCTCGAAGCAGCGCCCCAGCCCGCGCTTGCCAGCCTGCGCTGGCCGGGCCGGCCCAAGCTCGCCGCCGGCAACCCGTCCTGGACCTACATGGTCGAGTCGCCATTCGGGGCATTCGCGATCTTCGTCGGCCACATCGAGAACGGCGAGTCCTTCCCCTTCGAGGTCTGGGTGAACGGCGCGGAGCAGCCGCGGGGGCTCGGCGCAGTCGCGAAGACGCTCTCGATGGACATGCGCGCGCAGGACAAGGCCTGGCTCAAGATGAAGCTCGAGATCCTCGCGCGCACGGCGGGCGACGACGCCTTCGACTGCCCGATGCCTCCCGATGGCGACCTGCAGCGCGTGCCGAGCCTGGTGGCGGCGTTCGCGCGCATCGTGCGCTTCCGCGTGGACCAGCTCGGCGCGCTCGCGAAGGCAGACGGCCGCTCGCCGGTGCTCGAAGCCCTGTTCGCGAAGAAGGAGCCCAAGACCGGCACCGACGGCACGATGTCCTGGACGGTGGACGTCCACAATCCGCGCGCCGGCGACGACTTCCTGCTGATTTTGAAGGAGCTGATGCTGCCGGGCGGACATCGCCGGCCGTACTCGGTGTGGATGGCGGGCGAGTACCCCCGCGCGCTCGACGGCCTGTGCAAGCTCATCTCGCTCGACATGCGCGTGATCGACCCGGCGTGGATCGGCATGAAGCTCCGCAAGCTCCTCAATTACGCCGAGCCGCTCGGGGACTTCATGGCGCGGGTGCCCGGGGAGAGCCGCCAGCAGAACTTCCCGAGCACGATCGCCTACTGCGCGCGCCTGATCATCCACCGCTACGCGATGCTCGGCGTGCTCGACGAGCGCGGCTATCCCCTGTCCGAGATGGGCGTGCTCGAGATCCCCGAGGACGACCGGCTGCCGGTGCGCGAAGGCGCCGCCTATCGCGTCCTGCACGGCAAGCGCTGCGGGGAATGCGGCAACGCGGCGGTCATCCACAAGGACGGCTGCGAATTCTGCACGGCGTGCGGGGCCATCGGCGCCTGCGGGTGAGAATATGGGGACGCACACCTTTTTTCGCGCCTGGAGAAGTGGAAAAAGGTGTGCGTCCCCTTTTTCCCGCACCCTGACCCTGCTCGCCCTCGTCGGCGGGGGACTTGCGGCCGCGGTGCCGGCGAATACCTGGGGCGATCTGCCGCCCTGGGCGCCGGCGCACGGCAAGCGCAAGAAGGGCGATCCCTACACCGGCTTCAGCGGCAAGAAATGGGACACGCATTACGGCGTGATCAATGGCCGCTGCAACCGCGAGGTCGTCGGCGAGGTAATCGGTGCGCAGGTCGACAAGGACGGAAACCTGCCGCTGGCGATACTGGTCGGCTCCGTTGCGGGCGCCATTGTCGGCGTGAAGACCGGCCGCGACATGGATCAGGTCGATCGCGCCTGCATCGGGCACGCGCTCGAGCTGGTGGGCGACAAGAGAACGGTCACATGGAAGAGCGCCGATGAGCGCAGGACCTACCGCGTGACACCCGTGCGTAGCGTCCAGCAGCAGGGAGCGAGGTGCCGCGAGTTCGACTTCAGGATCACCACCGACGACGGCAGGAAGACGAACCGGGTGACTGCCTGCCCGGACGGCAACGGCACCTGGCGGCTCGTCGGCTGAACGCGCACCCGCAGCCCGGGATTGCCGCGGCCACGCTGCGCGCCGGCGCGGCAGGCACGGTACAATCCGGCGCGTGCCGGATAACCACCGACCGTTGAGCGAGGATCGGGTCGAGAGCGACCCCGTCGCGCAGTTCGCGCAGTGGTACGAGCGCGCGCAGGCGGAGGTGAAGCCGCTGCCCGACGCCGCCGCGCTCGCCACCGCGACCGGCGCCGGCCACCCCACGGCGCGCATGGTGCTGCTGAAGAGCTTCGACGCGCACGGCTTCGTCTTCTACACCAACTACCGCAGCCGCAAGGGCCGCGAGCTCGCGCGCAACCCGCGCGCGACGCTGCTGTTCTACTGGGGCGCGATCGGGCGCCAGGTGCGCATCGAGGGGCGCGTGGAGCGGCTGATGGCGCGCGAGTCGGACGCCTATTTCGCCACGCGGCCGCGCGGCAGCCAGCTCGCCGCCTGGGCCTCGCCGCAGAGCGCCGTCCTGCCGGGCCGCGGCGCGCTCGAGCGCCGCGTCGCGGCTCTTGCGCGCAAGCACCCCGCCGCCGTGCCGCGCCCGCCGCACTGGGGCGGCTACCGCCTGGTGCCGGAGGCATTCGAGTTCTGGCAGGGGCGCGAGGACCGGCTGCACGACCGCGTCCTCTATCGCCGCGCGCGCGCCGGGCGCTGGCGGATCGAGCGGCTGGCGCCCTGATGCGCGCGCTGCTGCGCACCTTCGCGCCGTTCGCGGTCGCGCTCGCGCTGATTGCCGCCGCCTTCGCGTTCGTCACCTACAGCGCGGCCCTGCCGGCCTCCCTTGCCGGGGTCAAGGTGTACGGCCCCTACATCGTGTTCGCGCTCGCGGCGGCGCTCGCGGCGGCCTTCAATCGCGGGCGCGCGCTGTTCGCTCTTCTCGCGCTGGTGATGGCCTACGGGGCACAGCAGGCGTGGCTCCAGCAGGGGCTCAACGCGCCTGCCGCCCGCGCGGTCTATGCCGGGCTGACGGTTTTCGTACCGGCCTTTCTCGCGCTGCTCGCGCTGCTGCCCGAGCGCGGCACGTTGAACCGCCACGGCGCGGTGCGGCTCGCCATCCTCGGCGCGCTTGCCGCGTTCACGGCCTGGGTCGCGGTCTCCGGCCAGAGCGAGATCACCGGCTGGGCGTACCGGAAATTCCTCGACCCGTCGCCGCTCACCGCCGGGCGCATTCCGCAGCTCGGCATCGCGGTGATCGCTGCGAGCGTGCTCGTCACGATGGCCGCCGCGCTCATCACGCGCTCGGCCGTGAGCACGGGCCTCGCCGGCGCGATCATCGCGTTCGCGATTGCCGCGCACGTGCCGACGGCCTCCGTCACGTTCGCGATCTTCACGATGGCGGCGCAGCTGATGGTGGCGATCGCGGTGCTGCAGGACACCTTCCGCATGGCGTTCCGCGACGAGCTGACCGGCATTCCCAGCCGGCGCGCGCTGAACGAGCAGCTGGCGGCGCTTCCCAACCGCTACACCATCGCGATGCTCGACGTGGACCACTTCAAGAAGTTCAACGACACTTACGGGCACGACCTCGGCGACCAGGTGCTGAAGATGGTGGGGGCGCACATCGCGCGCGTGGGCGGCGGCGGCAAGGCCTTCCGCTATGGCGGCGAGGAGTTCACCGTGCTGTTCCCGGGCAGGGACGCGGAGGATGCGATTCCCTGCCTGGAAGCGGTGCGCGAGGACATCGAGGCCTATCGAATGGCGCTGCGGGGCTCGAACCGCCCGCCGCGGACCCGGCGCGCGAAGCGCCAGCGCGGCGGATGGCGGGGGCGCAAGGGGGTCGCGGTGACGGTGAGCATCGGCGTGGCCGAGCGCAATGGCCGCTTCGATACGCCCCAGGAGGTGATCGAGGCCGCGGACCGCGCGCTCTACCGCGCCAAGGAGAAGGGCCGCAACCGCCTGAGCCGGTAAGCGATCCGTGTCGGTGAAGGACAAGCCCTGGTTCGACGCCGCGCTGGCGTGGTACTTCGTGACCGTCTGGGGGTCGGGCTTCCTCGCGACCAAGGTCGGCCTTCAGCACGCCGCGCCCTTCACCTTCCTCACACTGCGCTTCGCGCTGGGGCTCGCCTGCGTCATCCCGATCGTGCTCCTCATGCAGCCGCGGATGCCCGCCGGCCGCGAGCTCGGGCACGTCGTCGTCGCCGGGCTGCTGATGCACGCGGTGCATCTCGGCGGCAGCCATTACACCCAGTACCTGGGCGTCTCCGCGGGCATCACCGCGCTGATCCTCTCGACGCAGCCGCTCATCACGGCCCTCATCGCCGTGCGCTGGATGGGCGAGACGCTCGCGCCCCGCCAGTGGGCGGGCGTCATCATCGGGCTCGCCGGCGTCGCGCTCATCGTGTGGCACAAGGTGGACGTGCGCGAGGCCTCCGCCGCGAGCCTGATAGCGGTGACCGTCTCGCTCGCCGGCGTCACCGCCGGCACGCTCTACCAGCGCGTGTTCTGCCCGCTCGTGGATCTCCGCAGCGCGGCGGCCGTCCAGTTCGCGGTCACCATCGCCGCGCTCGCGCCGCTCGCCTGGGCCTTCGAGGATCTGCGGGTGGACTGGTCCTGGGCGCTCGCGGGCTCGATCCTGTTTCTTGTCATCGGCGCATCGATCCTCGCGGTGAGCGCGCTGCACACGCTGATGCGCCGCGGCCAGGCGACGCGCGTCACGAGCCTGCTCTACCTCACGCCGATCTTCGCGGTCGCGCTCGAGCTGCCGATGTTCGGCGTGGTGCCGAGCGCGCTCTCGCTGGCCGGCATCGCCGTCACCTGCCTGGGCGTCGCGCTGGTGACGGTGCGCAGTTTCCTGCCGGCGCGCGGGGCCTCCACTTGAGCGTCCCCTTCCTCATCGCGCTCACCATCCTGGTGCACCTGTCGTTCGCCGGGTGCCGCGTCGTCATCTCTCTCAGCGCGATCCACCACGGCGCGACCCCCTTCACGGTCGGCGTGGTCATGGCGCTGCTCACGGTGATCGCGATGCTGCTCGCGGTGCGCTGGGGGCGCTGGGTGGACCGCGTCGGCGTGCGCGGCCCGATGCTCGCCGGCGCCGCGGCGATCCTCGCGGCGATGGTGCTCGCCTGGGCGGTGCCACGACTGGAGACCCTCTTCGTCGTGAGCCCCCTTGCGGGATCGGGCTTCTTTCTCTTCCACATCGCCGCCGGCCAGGCCGCGGCCGTGATCGGGCGCCCGGAGGACCGCGTGAAGAACTTCAGCCTGCTCGCCCTCGCGTACTCGACCTCCGGCTTCCTGGGGCCGATCTTCGCCGGCCTCGCGATCGACGGCATCGGCCACCCGGGCGCCATGCTCGCGCTTTCGGCCGGGGCGCTGACCACCGTGGTCGCGCTCGCCGCGAGGCCCTCGGACATTCCGCGCCACGCTCCCGCCGCGGCCCATCACGGAGAGCGCCGCGTCGCCGACCTGCTGCGCATTCCGGGCTTCCGGCTCGTCTTCATCGTGAGCGGCGCGCTCTCGATGACGTGGGATCTTTTCGCCTTCGTCATCCCGATTCACGGCTCGTACCTGGGGCTCTCCGCCACCACCATCGGCATCATCCTCGGCACCTTCGGCGCGGCCGTCTTTGTCGTCAGGCTCGCCCTGCCGCTCATCGGGCATCGGCTGGACGAGTGGCGCGTGCTGATCGCCGCGATGCTGCTCTCCGGCGTGACGCTGCTGGTATTCCCGGTGGTGGACGGCGTGCCGCTGCTGATGGCGCTCGCCTTCGTGCTGGGCGTCGGGCTCGGCGGCACGCAGCCGCTCATCATGGCGCTGCTCTACGAGAAGGCGCCGGCGGGGCGCGGGGCCGAGGTGCTGAGTGTGCGCACCTGGCTCATCAACTTCAGCCAGACCAGCGCGCCGCTCGCTTCCGGCGCGCTCGCCGCGGCGCTCGGCATGCTGCCGGTATTCTGGGCGATGGGCGCGACGCTGCTCGTCGCGGGCTCGATCGCCCTGCGCAAGACGGACCGGGAGCGCTAAACGAAACGGGGCCGCGTTCCGCAGCCCCGCTTTCCCGGTGAAGAAGCTGCTAGCGCAGGTGGTTGCTGACCAGCTTGGTCATCTCGAACATCGAGACCTGCGAGCGGCCGCCGAACACGGCGCGCAGCTTGTCGTCGCCGTTGATCATGCGCCGGTTGGTCTTGTCCTGCAGGCCGTTCCTCTTGATGTAGGCCCACAGCTTCTTGGTGACCTCGGTGCGCGGCAAGGGGCTGCTGCCGACCACCGCGGCGAGCGTCGCATCCGGGCTCAGCGGCTTCATGAACGCTGCATTCGCCTTGCGCCCGCTCTTCTTTCCCTTGGACTTCTTGCCGCTCTTCTTACTCTTGGCCATAGTGTGGATCTCCCGTTGGGTGCGCCGATGAGCGCGAGTGAGTGATGGTGAAAGCCGTGTGGAATCGAATTCGGCGACTAGAGGATGCCAATGTCCGCGCCAGCTTGCAAGCGTTTTTTTGGAAGTGTCGCCGCGCGCGGACGCTCGCGCCGTCCCGCGCGCGCGGCGCCGATGCGCGAGCCGGGGCACGGATTCCGATCGCGGTGGAAAGCGGATGCCGGCGCGCGCGGCGGACCCGCCGCGGCATGAAGTCAATGACTTATCCGCGCAAGTTCAAGTGTGGGAGCGTCCCGCGGACGCGGGACCGGGCCGCGCCGCGGCCCGCTCGGGGAGGTCTTGGGGGTGGGTGCGCTCGAGCGCGGGCGGGCGCTCAGCGCGAGGCTTCCCGTTCGATGTCTTCGAACGTGGTGTGGCGGACGTCGGTGCCCTTGACGATGTAGATCACCTGCTCCGCCATGTTCTTGGCGTGGTCACCCATGCGCTCGAGCGCGCGCGCGATCCAGACGATCTCGAACGCCGTGGAGATGGTGCGCGGATCCTCCATCATGTAGGTGATGAGCTGGCGCATCATGCCGCGGAACGCTTCGTCGATCGCGGCGTCGTCGCGGATCACCTCGGCCGCCGCCACCGCGTCGAGCCGGGCGAAGGCGTCGAGCGTCTTGCGCAGCATGCCGACCACGGTGCCGCTGGCGCGCCGGATGTCCGCGAGCCGCGGGATCTGCAGCCGCCCGCTCTCGTGGATCTGCTTGCTCACCACCGCGATCTTCTTGGCCTCGTCGCCCACGCGCTCGAGGTCGGTCACCGCCTTGCTCACGCCCATGATCAGGCGCAGGTCGCTCGCCGCCGGCTGGCGGCGGGCGATGATGTGGCTGCACTCGGTGTCGATGCTGACTTCGAAGCCGTTCACCCGGCGGTCGTTCTCGATCACCTGCTCGAGCGCCTGGATGTTTCCGGTGTAGAGGCCGTCGATCGCCGCGAGAATCTGCGACTCGATCAGGCCCCCCATCTGCAGGATGCGCGAGCGCAGCGTCTCGAGATCGACGTCGAATTGCTTGGTGAGGTGCTCGGTCGTGGGCATGGGTATCGGAAAGCGCGTCAGCCGAAGCGGCCGGTGATGTAATCCTCGGTCTGCTTGTTCTTCGGCTTGATGAATATCGTATCCGTCGCGTCGAACTCGATCAGCTCGCCCAGGTACATATACGCAGTATAGTCGGAGACGCGCGCCGCCTGCTGCATGTTGTGGGTGACGATGAGGATCGTGATCTTCGCCTTGAGCTCGGCGATCAGCTGCTCGATGCTGGCGGTCGCGATCGGGTCGAGCGCGGAGGTCGGCTCGTCGAACAGCAGGATCTCCGGGTCGGTGGCGAGCGCCCGCGCGATGCACAGCCGCTGCTGCTGCCCGCCGGAAAGATTGAAGGCCAGGTCGTTCAGCCGGTTCTTGACCTCGTCCCACAGCGCCGCGCCGCGCAGCGCATCCTCGACCTTCTCGTCGAGCAGCGCGCGCTTGCGCTCGCCGCGCACCCGCAGTCCATAGGCCACGTTCTCATAGATCGACTTGGGGAAAGGATTGGGCTTCTGGAACACCATGCTGATGCGCATGCGCACCTCGATCGGGTCCACGACCGGATTGAGGATGTTGGTGTTGTCCGGGTAGAGCATGATCTGGCCCTCGTAGCGGTTGCCGGGGTACAGATCGTGCATGCGGTTGAAGCAGCGCAGATACGTGGACTTGCCGCAGCCCGAGGGCCCGATCAGCGCCGTCACCTTCTTCTCGTAGATCGGCATGCTGATCGACTTCAGCGCCTGGAACGCTCCGTAATAGAAGCTCAGCGCCTTGGTCTCGGACTTCGCCGCCGCGGCGGGTCGGGCCGCGGCCGCGGTGACCGACGCGATTTCCGGTGCGGGTGTGCCTACCATTTGATGGACTTCCTCAGCCGATAGCGAATATAGATCGCCAGCGCGTTCATGGAAAGGGTCATCACCACCAGCACCAGGCCGGCCGCGGCGGCGTTGTGGTGGAACGCCGCCTCGGGGCGCGAGGTCCAGTTGAACATCTGGATCGGCATGACCGTGAACGGCGACATGACCCAATCGAGCAGGCCCGCCGGCGGATCGCCGGTGAACGGGGCCGCCGGCAGGAAAGCGATGAAGGTGAGCGCCCCGATGGTGATGACCGGGGCGGTCTCCCCGATCGCGCGCGCCATGCCGATGATGACCCCGGTCATGATGCCGGGCGTCGAGTACGGCAGGATATGGTGCGACGTGGTCTGCCACTTGGTCGCGCCGAGCGCGTAGGCACCCTCGCGAATGACGGCGGGTATGGAGCGGATCGCCTCGCGCGTGGCAACGATCACGACCGGCAGGATCAACAGGCCCAGCGTCAGGCCCGCGGTCAGGATGCTCTGCCCGAACCCGAAGCCGTACACGAAGAGACCGAGCGCGAGGAGCCCGTAGACGATGGAGGGCACCCCCGCGAGGTTCGTTACGTTGATCTCGATGAGATCGGTCATCCAGTTCTTGGGCGCGTACTCCTCCAGGTAGACGCCGGCGCCCACACCGAGCGGCACGGCGGTCGCGGCGGTCACGATCATCACCAGGGTCGAGCCGACCCAGGCCGAAAGGATCCCCGCCTGGTCCGGCTTGCGCGAGGGGAAGTTGGTGAAGAAATCCCACGACAGCCGCGGCGCGCCGTCGATCACCATCTGCGTGAACAGCGCGACAAAGGTCAGGACCCCCACCATGAGCGCGAATAGACCGAGCATGGCGAACACCACGTCCCAGCGCTTGTGCCGGATGATCAGCGCGCGTATGGACTCGAGTCGGGCCGTCTGCTCGCTCATGTTCAGTACGCCTGGCGGTAGCGCTTGCGCAGCATGTGGCCGAGAACGTTGAAGACGAGCGTCATCAACGCGAGACTCAGTCCCGCCGCGAAGATCGTCTGGTAGCCGATGCTGCCGTGCGGCAGGTCGCCGAGCGCGACCTGCACGATGTAGGCGGTGATGGTCGCCGCCGGCTCGAGGGGATTCCAGGTCAGGTTGGGCTGCATGCCGGCCGCGACCGCGAGGATCATGGTCTCGCCGACCGCGCGCGAGATGCCGAGGATGTAGGCCGCCGCGATGCCCGAGAAGGCCGCCGGGGTCACCACCCGGAGCGCCGTCTGGAAGCGCGTCGCGCCCATCGCGTACGACCCTTCGCGCAGGGCCATGGGCACCGCGCGCATCGCGTCCTCTGACACCGAGCTCACGGTGGGGATGATCATGATTCCCATGACGATGCCTGCCGACAGGAGGTTGAACCCGGGAAGCGAAGGGATGAGCTTCTGCAGCAGGGGCGTCACGAACAGCAGCGCGAAATAGCCGTAGACGATGGTCGGTACGCCGGCGAGCAGCTCGAGAAACGGCTTCGCGAACTCGCGCACCGAGAACGGCGCGAACTCGGAGAGATAGATCGCGATGATGGTGCCGAGCGGGATCGCGACCACCAGAGCGACCATCGAGCTCACCAGCGTGCCGGACAGCAGCGGCAGGATGCCGTAGTGCGCGTCGGCGAAGAGGGGCGTCCACTGGGTGTCGGTCAGGAAATCCCAGATCGATACCTGCTGGAAGAACACGAACGATTCCGTCAGCAGGATGACCACGATGCCGATCGTGGTGGCCACGGAGACGCACGCAGCCAGGAACAGGATGAACTCGATGACGCGCTCCTGAACGTGGCGGAGCTTGCGCCGCGCGAGCCGATCGCTG
>DATBMB010000064.1:0-3789 GCA_036555035.1 Burkholderiales bacterium
AGGACGGCCTGTGGGACATCGAGGCGCACCTCACCGACACCAAGACCACCCCGCATACGCGCCGCGAGGGGGGCCGCGAACGCCTCCCGGGCGAGCCGGTGCACGACATGTGGATCCGGGTGACCGTCGATCTCGACATGAAGATTCACGAGGTCGAGGCGCGGACGGACGAAGGACCGTACTCGATCTGCGGCAACATCACGCCCAACTTCAGGGCGCTGGCGGGGCTCACCATCGGTCCCGGCTGGCGGAGGAGCATCACCGAGCGCGTCGGCGGCGTGAAGGGCTGCACGCACCTGGTCGAGCTGCTGGGGCCCCTCGGCACCACCGCGTTCCAGGCGACGAACCGGGCGCGGCTCGCGCGCAGCGCCGGGAAGGCCTCCACCCGCAAGCCCTACCAGCTCAATTCCTGCCACGTCTACAAGGACGACTCGCCGGCCGTGCTCGAGCGCTGGCCGCAGCACTATACCGGGCCGCGTTGAGGGCCGCCGGCCGGCCCCGGCGGGCCGCAAACGCGCGGGAAACGGCAATACTACCGTTGAGTCCCGGCAGGCACGGTGTCATGATATCCGCGGGTTCGCAGGCGATTCGGACCTGGAACCTGGCGGATGCCGTTCAACAACAAGGGGGTACTGTCATGAAAGTTCTGATTGCCGTAATTGCATCGCTGCTCATCGCCGCGCCGGCGCTGGCGCAGAGGAAGGATTGCAACGAGCTCAAGGCCGAGATCGACGCCAAGATCCAGAAGAATGGCGTGAAGGAATTCACCACCACGATCGTCCCCAACGCAGAGGTCAAGGAAGGCATGGGCGCCGTCGTCGGCAGCTGCGACGGCGGAACGAAGAAGATCGTCTACAAGCGCGGCAGCTGAGCCGCGCGGCTCGCCCGCAGGCACACCGCCGGCGCGATGGCGCCGGCGCGGGGGTGCATCACTCGATCATCCACTCGTGGCCGCACTTGCGGCAGCGCACCGCCAGGTGCGGCAGCGGCGCGTGAGTTCTCACATCTGACTTCGCAGGAGGCGCGAGCAAGCCCGCGCCCATCACCTCGAGCCGGGCGTAAGCCGCGCATTTCTTGCACACCGACTGCCCCGCGGCGCTCTCGGCCACTCCCAGGATCGCTCCGTAGCGCCTGACTGCCCAGACGCCAACGCAGAATCCCGCGAGCATCCCGGCGAGCCTCAGGAGCGGCTCCAGCCCGGGCGCGCGCGCGTCGAAGCCCTCGAGGCAGGCGGTCAGCAGGATCAGGCACAGAAAGGCGGTCACCAGAAATAGGTGCGCCTCCATCAGCTGGCGCTCGTACCAGCGCTCGAATCCGATCCTGCGGATGCCCTCGGAAAGATCCATGCTCACACCATCGCCGAGCCGCCGTCCACCACCAGGGTCTGCCCGGTGATGAACGCGGCGTCCGCGCTCGCGAGAAAGCTTACCGCGCCGGCGATGTCCTCGGGGTGCTCGTCGCGCGGGATCGCGCGCGAGGCGCGGCTGGCTTCACCGTGCTTCACGTGCTCGCGGCTCCTCAACACCCCTTCCGAAAGCGTAAATCCCGGCGCCAGCGCATTCACCGTAATGCCGTCCTTGCCGACTTCGCGCGCCAGCGCCCGCGTGAATGCGATCACCGCGCCCTTGCTCGACACGTAGTGCAGCAGCAACGGCACGCCTTTCAGCGGGGCGCCGGAAGCGAGGTTGATGATGCGCCCGCCCCCCGCTTTCCGCATGTGCGGCACGCAGGCCCGACAGCACAGGAATACCCCGAGCGTGTTGACCTCCATCACCTTGCGCCACTCGGCGGGGTCGATCTTTTCGAACGGACGCGGCGCGAGCGCAGAGAAAAAAGCGGCGTTGTTGACCAGGATGTCGATGCGGCCAAGCGACCGGATCGTATCGTCCACCATGCGCGCCACGTCGGCTTCCTGGGCGACATCCACCTGGAGCCCCAGGGCGCGCGCGCCGGTCGCTTGCGCTATCTCCGCAGCGGCGACGTCGTGATTGCGGACGTCCGCAATGACGACCGAGGCCCCGTCGCGCGCAAGCCTCGTGGCGAGGGTCCTGCCGATCCCGCTCCCGGCCCCGGTGACGATGGCAACCTTGCCCTCGAGCCGCGCGCTCATTCTCAGGGAATCATCGAATCGGGCAGGAACAGCACGATCTGCGGAAACGCCACGATCAGCAGCACGCAGACCATCATCGCCAGCCAGAACGGCAGGATGCCGGTGAAAATCTTCCCCATCGGCACATCCTCGGCAACGCCCTTGACGACGAAGACGTTGATGCCCACGGGGGGGCTGATGAGCCCCATCTCGAGCACGATCACCATGAAAATGCCAAACCAGACCGGATCGTAGCCGAGCGCCGTGACGATGGGAAACACGATGGGAACCGTCAGCACCATCATGGCGAAGCCCTCGAGGAACATGCCGAGTATGACGTAGGCGGCGAGCAGCACGGCGAGAACCGCCAGCGCCGGCAGGGCGAGGGCGGTCAGTTGATTCGCGAGATCGATCGGAATGCGGGAGAGCGCGAGAAAAGGCGTGAAAATGTGCGCGCCGATGAGGATCATGAACACCATGGCCGTCGTGCGCACGGTCTGCAGCAGCGCGTCCGTGAGCGAGGAGAGCGTCAAACGGCGCCGCAGAATCGCGTGCCCCATCGTCAGCAGCGCGCCGACGGCGGCGGCTTCGTTCACGGTGAAGACGCCCGCGTAAATGCCGCCGATGGTCATGGCGACGACGAGCAGAAACGCGCCGGCGCCGCCGAGCGCGGACCAGCGCTCCCGCAGTGGCAGCCGCTCCCCGGGCGGGCCGATTCCCGGACGCAGCGCGCAGACGATCACCACCGTGAGCAGGAAGAGCGCGGTCAGGAGTATGCCGGGGACAAAACCCGCAATGAACAGCCGCCCGATCGACTGTTCCGTAAGCAGGGCGTACACCACGAGCACGGTGGACGGCGGAATCAGTATGCCGAGGGTGCCGCCGGCGGCGACCACCCCGGTCGCCAGGCCCGGGTCATAGTGATAGCGCCGCATCTCGGGCAGGGAAACCCGGCCCATGGTGACGGCGGAGGCCACCGACGATCCGGACAGTGCCGCAAATCCGGCGCACGCGACGACGGTGGCCGATGCCAGGCCCCCGCGGCGGTGGCCGATCCACGAGTACGCCGCGGCATAGAGATCGCGCCCCATTCCGGACACCGCCGCGAAGTTGCCCATCAGCACGAACAGCGGGATGACCGCGAACGCCTGCACGGCGGCGTGCGAATACGGAAACGAGCCGAGGCTGTGCAGCGCCGCGCCCGGAGAGTTGAGGACCGCGATGCCGGCGGCGCCCACGAGCGCCATGGCGATGCCGATCGGCATGCGCAGGAACAGCAGCACGAGCAGCGCCGCCATGCCGATGAGGCCGATCGTGGTCGGGCTCATCGAGGCGGTTCAGCGTGGCGCGACGGTCGCAGTGCCCTCCAGGCCTGTACGAGCAGGACGAGCGCGAACGCGGCCATGCTGGCGGCGCTCACCAGCTCGAACGGCCATTGCGCGATCTCGAGCATGTTCGTCGCCTCGCCCCGCGTGCGCGAGACCAGCGCGAAGTCGGCCGCCTGCCAGGCAATCACGGCCAGCAGCGACGCCCCGGCGAGGTGCACCGCCACCGTCACGCCGCGCCAGGCGGGACGGTCGAGAATCGGCGCGAGCACGTCCACGGCGACGTGGCCGCCGGTCGCCGCGCAATAGGGAAGGCCGAGAAAGACGATGAGCGCCATCGCGAGCTCGGTCATCTCGTAGGCGCCGAGAAACGGC
>DATBMB010000066.1:0-24932 GCA_036555035.1 Burkholderiales bacterium
GTGGCCCACGGCGGGGAACTTTTTCAAAACAGACAGGCACAAAAAAGAAGGAGAAATCAAGGCGGTAGTTCGAACGCCGCGGTGCCGGACGCACGCGCCTCGCGCGCGGCCCGGCGCGCTCCGAAATGATCAATAATCAGCCGAGGAGGGCGGGGGACATGTCGTTGCAAACCCGGAGAGATCCAGCGAGCGCGCTGCGTGCGTGGCGACGGCGGTAGCCACATGCGCGCGCTGAACCCGCGCATCGATCCCGAGGAATTCTTCGCGCGCGTGGCGCGCGCGCCTGTGCGCGTGCTGATACTCGACTACGACGGGACGCTCGCGCCGTTCCAGGTGCGCCCGGAGCGCGCGGTGCCGTACCCCGGCGTGGAGGAGGTGCTCGACGAGATCATGGCGGCGGGGCGCAGCCGCGTCGTCATCGTGACCGGCCGGACCGTGGGCGATCTCGTGCCGTTGCTGAACCTCCAGCGCCGCCCCGAGCTGTGGGGCGCGCACGGCTGGGAGCGGCTGCTGCCCGACGGGCGCGGAGCGCGCGCGGAGTTAGACGAGGCTGTGCGCAGGCGCCTCAGCGAGGGCGAGCGCCGGGCGCGCGAGCTCTCGCACGTCGGGGCGCGCGTCGAGACCAAGCCCGCGAGCGTCGCGCTGCATTGGCGGGGCACCTCGGCGCTCGCCGCCGCCCGCATTCGCGAGGCGTTGCCGCAGCTCTGGAAGCCGCTCGCCGCCGACGGAGAGCTCGAGCTGCTGGAATTCGACGGGGGCCTCGAGCTGCGGGCGCGCGGCTGCAACAAGCAGCATGCCGTCAAGGCGGTGCTTGCCGAGACGCCGGGCGATGCGGCGGTCGCGTATCTCGGGGACGATTTCACCGACGAGGACGCCTTTGCCGCCGTGAAGCCGCGCGGGCTCGCGGTGCTGGTGCGCCCCGAGTTGCGCGAAACCGTGGCCGATGTCTGGATCCGGCCGCCGCGCGAGCTGATTGCCTTCCTCAAGCGCTGGCGCGATGCATGCGGGGGCGCGCCATGAAGTGGTGGGGACAGTTGACCATTGCAAACGAGCCGGCGCATTTTCTTGCCGCGCTCGCCATCGCGCTGGTGGTGTGGATCGCGCTCGCGGTAGCCAAGCGCTTCAGCGGCCGTCTCTTCACGCGCATCGCGAAGCGAACCGGGGCGCGCTGGGGCGACCTTCTCGCCGGAACGGTGCGGGCGACGAGCCTCATCCTGCTCACGCCCGTTGCCCTCTACGCGGGTTTCTCGGTACTCGACACGCCCGCGAGGCTCGCGCGCCTGATCGAGGCCGTGGCGGTGCTGGCGCTCCTCGTGCAGGCGGGGCTCTGGGCGAACCGCCTGATCGCGCTCTGGATGGATCAGAAGATGGCGGAGAGCCGCGAGCGCGGGGCCGAGGGTGCCACCGCCCTGAGCCTGCTGACATTCGCGGCGCGGGTTGCGCTGTGGTCGGTGGTGCTGCTCGCCGCGCTCGACCAGCTCGATTTCAACATCACCGCGCTGGTGGCGGGCCTCGGCATCGGCGGCATCGCGGTAGCGCTCGCGGTGCAGAACATCCTGGGCGACCTCTTCGCGTCGCTGTCGATCGTGCTGGACAAGCCGTTCGCGGTCGGGGATTTCATCGTGGTCGACGGCCTGCGCGGCGTGGTCGAGCGCGTGGGCATCAAGACCACGCGCGTGCGCAGCCTCGACGGTGAGCTGCTGGTGTTCCCGAACAGCGACCTCATGAAGAGCCGCATCCGCAACTTCCGACAGATGGACGAGCGGCGCGTGCTGTTCACAGTCGGGGTGACCTACCAGACGACCCCGGAGAAGGTGCGGGCGATTCCGGGGTGGCTGCGCGAGGCGGTGCAGGCCCAGGCGAAGACGCGGTTTGACCGCGCGCATTTCAAGGAATACGGCGATTCCGCGCTCGTGTTCGAAATCGTCTATTACGTGCTCGATCGCGACTACAATCCCTACATGGACGTGCAGCAGGCGATCAACCTCGCCATCTTCGATCGGTTCGCGCGCGAGGGGGTCGAGTTCGCCTACCCGACGCGCACGCTGCACGTGCAGACGGGCCCGGCCGTGGCGGCGGAATGACGGAGGATCGGTGAAAGGCAAGGGCGAGCGGCTGATCGTGGTGTCGAACCGCCTGCCGTTCTCGTTCCGGCGCGCGCAAGACGGGCGCTGGGAGGCGCAGCCGAGCGGCGGCGGGCTCGTGACCGCGCTGCTCCCGGTGTTGCGCCACCGCGGCGGGATGTGGATCGGCTGGCCCGGCGTGCCGGAGGATCTGGCGGGAATTGAGCGCGAGCTCGAGAGCGTCGGGGAGGGCGCCGGCTACGCGCTGAAAGCGGTGCCACTCACCCCGGACGAGGTGCGCAACTTCTACGAGGGATTCTCGAACGAGATCATCTGGCCGCTGTTCCACGACATGCAGCTCTTGTGCAACTTCGATCCCGCGTACTGGCGCACCTATCGCGAGGTCAACCGCAAGTTCGCGCGCGTCGTGCATGACGAGTGCGGCGGCGGCGACTTCGTGTGGGTGCACGACTATCATCTCATGGGCGTCGCGACGGAGCTGCGCCGCCTGAAGAGCGCGGCGCGCATCGGCTTCTTCCTGCACATCCCGTTCCCGTCCCCCGACATCTTTCTGAAGCTGCCGTGGCGGCTCGAGATCATCGAGTCGCTGCTGCGTTACGACCTCGTCGGCTTCCAGACCCTGCGCGACCGCCGCAACTTCATCCAGTGCGTGCACGAGCTGCTGCGGGACGTCGAGTTCGAGGGCCGCGGCCAGGTGCTGCAGGCGGCGGTGTCGGGGCGCAGGGTGCGCGTCGGGAATTTCCCGATCAGCATCGATTTCAACGCCTTCCTCCGCCAGGCCGCGACCGCCGAGGTCGCCGCCCGCGCCAAGGAACTGCACCGGCTGCTGCCCAATCGCAAGCTCCTCCTGGGCATCGACCGCCTCGACTACACCAAGGGCATCCCGCAGCGGCTGCAGGCGTTCCAGAATGTGCTCGAGCGCTACCCGGATCTCCGCGAGCGCATCTCCCTCATCCAGGTCGTGGTTCCGAGCCGCGAGGACATCGGCGAGTACCAGGATCTGAAGACCGAGATCGAGCGGCTGGTCGGGCGGATCAACGGCTCCTTCGTGCGCCCCGGCGGATGGGTCCCGGTGTGGTACGTCTACCGCAGCCTGTCGCGGCTCGACCTCCTCGCCTACTACCGGGCGGCGGACATCGGGCTCATCACGCCGCTCAAGGACGGCATGAACCTCGTGGCCAAGGAATACTGCGCCTGCAGCATCGAGGAGGACTGCGCGCTGATCCTGTCGGAGTTCGCCGGCGCCGCAGCGCAGCTTGCCAACAACGCGCTGCTGGTGAACCCCTTCGACATCGAGGGCGTCGCGGACGCGATCCATCGCGCCTACCACATGGATGCGGGCGAGCGCCGGGCGCGCATGCGCAGGATGCGCCGCCTGATCCGCGAGAACGACGTGTTCTGGTGGGTGGACTCATTCCTGCGTGCCGCGATCGCGCGTGATCTCAAGGCATTTCCGCAGCTGGAGCATGTCGCCGCCGACGAGATGCTGGACCACACTTCGCTGGCGCTGTGAGAGCGGGGCGACACCCGGGGCGATCCGTGCCATGACCACCTTTCTGCCCCAGTACCCGTTCCCTCCGAACCCGGTGCTGCTGTTCGGGCTGCTGCTGCTCGCCGGTGTCGCCGGCGGGGAGCTCGTCAAGCGCGCGCTCAACCTCCCCCGCATCGTCGGCTACGTGCTGATCGGGCTGCTGCTCGGCGCGAGCGGGTCCAACCTGCTCGATGCGAGCCTGGTCGCCGAATCGTGGATCTTCGTCGAGATCGCGCTCGGGCTGGTGCTGTTCGAGCTTGGGCGCAGGCTCCATTTCAAATGGCTGCGCAACGACCCGTGGCTGCTCGCGACGGGTCTCCTCGAAAGCGCGCTGGCGTTCGGGTTCGTTTATCTGACGCTCGCCTATTTTGGCGTCGAGCCGATTTATGCTGCGGTCGCGGCGGCGATCGGGGTTTCGACTTCACCGGCCGTGGTGCTGCTCGTGGCGCAGGAGCTGAAAGCGGAAGGGCAGGTGACCGAACGCGCGCTGAATCTCACGGCGCTGAACAGCGTGGTCGCGTTCGTGCTGACGACGATGCTGCTGTCCTGGATCCACCATGAGTACCGGGCGGGCTGGGTGACCGCCGCCCTGCACCCGTTGTACCTCCTCGGCGGCTCGCTCGTGCTCGGCTTCGCGGCGAGCGTCGTGGCCATTGTCATTTCGCGCTGGCTCGGGCAGCGCGCCGAACGCCAGTACGCGCTGCTGCTCGCGTTGATCGTGCTCACCATAGGCGCCGCGCGCATGCTGGAGCTGTCGGTGCTGCTGGCGCTGCTTGCCCTCGGGGTGTTCACGCGCAATCTCGACACGCGCCACGACGTGATGGCGGTGGATCTCTCCGGCATCGGCCAGATCTTCTACGTGGTGCTGTTCGTGGTGAGCGGGGCGAAGCTCCACGTGGTGGAGCTGATGCTGGGGGGCGGGCTCGCGGTCGCATACGTGGCGGCCCGCTTCGCCGGCAAGATGATCGGCGTCATGAGCCTCGCCCATCTGAGCGGGGTGCGCCCGGGCGCCGCGCTGACGCTGG
This sequence comes from Burkholderiales bacterium, assembly GCA_036555035.1. Classification (GTDB taxonomy): domain Bacteria; phylum Pseudomonadota; class Gammaproteobacteria; order Burkholderiales; family SG8-41; genus SG8-41. The sequence continues at coordinate 4,641 of DATBMB010000066.1, forward strand.
GGGTCGCGCTCATGCCGATGTCGGGCCTGGCGCTCGCGATGGTGCACGGCACGGCCGATCTCTACCCCGAGTTCGGCGCCCGCCTTTCTGCGATCGTGCTCTCGGCGGTGCTCATCCTGGAATTGATCGGCCCGGTGGCGGTGCAATACGCGCTCAAGCGCGCCGGCGAGGCGAGGGATGCGGCATGAGCGGCGGAGCAGGGATCGGCGGAGCGCGGAGCAGGGGCCCCGTTTACGGGGATGCGACCGTGGAGCCGATCATGGGCGCGTCGCTCCGCCGATCGATGCGCGTCACCGGGGGTCAGATCCCGGAGGGTCCCTCTTCCGCCCCTCGACGCGCGCCCCTCACGGGGATGCGACCCGCGAAGGCCGCGGGGCCGCCGACGCGATTTCCCATGGATTGCGGATACGTGTCAGAGGCGGCGGTGTGAGTAATATGAGCGCGGTGAGCGGCGAATCCCTGGAGTTCACGCCCTCAAAGGGGCTCACGGTCGGGGTCGAGATCGAGCTGCAGATTCTCAATTCACGCGATTACGATCTCGCGCGCGACGCAGCGGATCTCATCGGACTGATCGAGAAGACCCCCCACCCCGGAGCGGTCAAGCCGGAGATCACCGAGAGCATGGTGGAGCTGAACAGCTCGATCCAGCCCGGCCATGACCCCCTCCTCACGGAGTTGCGGGCGATCCGCGACGCGGTGGTGCAGGCGGCGCAGCGGCTGAACGTGCGCATTGCGGGCGGCGGCTCGCATCCCTTCCACACGTGGGCGGACCGGCGGATCTATCCGACGGAGCGCTTCCGGAACCTGCTCTCGCTCTACGGTTACCTGGCGAAGCAATTCACGATCTTCGGGCAGCACGTGCACGTGGGCTGCCCGGACGGAGACGTGGCGATCTATCTCACCCACGTCCTGTCGCGCTACGTGCCGCACTTCATTGCGCTCTCGGCTTCCTCGCCCTACCAGCAGGGCGAGGATACCTCGTACGCCTCCTCGCGCCTGAATACGGTGAGCGCGTTCCCGCTCTCGGGGCAGATTCCGTTCGTGCACTCGTGGAAGGAGTTCCTCGATTACTTCCTGAAGATGCGCGGCTACGGCATCGTCGAGAGCATGAAGGACTTCTACTGGGACATCCGCCCGAAGCCGGAGTACGGCACGGTCGAGGTCCGTGTCTTCGACACGCCGCTGACCGTCGAGCACTCGGCCGCGCTCGCGGCTTACACGCAATCGCTCGCCCGCTACATCCTCAACGACCGGCCGTTTGCGCCTCAGCGCGACGTGTATACGCTGTACAACTACAATCGCTTCCAGGCCTGCCGCTACGGTCTCGACGGCAAGTTCATCGACGCTTACACGCAGCGCCACGTGACCCTCAAGGAGGATATCCTCGATACCCTTGCGGTCATAACCCCGCACGCCGCGGAGCTCGGCAACGGGCTTGCGCTGGCGAAGCTCGCGGCCGACGTCGAGGCCGGGCGCTCCGGCGCGAACCAGCTGCGCGAGATCTTCCGCGAGCGGGGATCGTTGAACGACGTCGCGCGGGTGCAGAGCGACCTGTGGATGGGCGCCGGCAAGCCCGCCAATGCTAAGAGCCCCTAACACGATGAAACGCGCGATGCGCTGTCACGATTTTGGCTCAGGGCGCGAAGCGAGCCGCAGCCAATATCGGGAATATTGGTAAGGAGAGCGACAAAGCCATGGGCCAAAATTCGTGCCATCCCCCGAGATGCTACTGGATATTCTGATGCCTGCGCCGGGGTTGCGGCCAGAATTGGTGCTGACTTTGTCGGCCGGCTTGGCCATATACGACATATGCCCTGCACCGTCTTTCGCGTCATCACCGATTCTGGCTCGCAACGCACGCGTGTTTCATTGTGTTAGGGGCTCTAAGGAGGTACCCAAACCATGAGCCGCAGGCCGCTCAGGATCGGGATCTCGGCGCGCATCCTCCACCGTGTGCCACGCGAGCTGGGATTTCAGGGCAAGACGCTGCAGTATCTCGAGCAGACGGTCGCGCACTGGCTGATGTCGGCGGGGGCGCTGGTCTTCATGATTCCCGCGATCGCGGGCAATGGGCTGCTGCGGCGAGGCAATATCAGGGTCGCGGACTACGCCGCCGAGCTCGATGGCCTGGTCCTGCAGGGCGGGGCGGACGTCAGCCCGCAGACCTACGGCGAGGCGCCCGTCAAGCCGGCGTGGGCCGGAGACCGCACTCGCGACCTCTACGAGATCGATCTTCTGCAGGAGTTCGTCTCCCGTGGAAAGCCGGTGCTGGGCATCTGCCGCGGATTGCAGATCATCAACGTTGCCTTCGGCGGCACTCTCTACCAGGACATTCCCTCCCAGCACCGCGGCAAGGGCGCGCATCTCGATCTCGAGGCCTATGACGCGCACCACCACGCGGTGTCGATCGTTCCCGGCAGCGGCCTTGCCGCGCTCTATCCCGGCACGAGCGAGGCGCGCGTCAACAGCATCCACCACCAGGCGGTGAAGGTGCTGGGGCGCGACCTGGCGGTCGAGGCGCTATCCGTACCCGACCAGGTGATCGAAGCGCTGCGCTGGAAAGGGACGAGCTACGTTCTCGGCGTGCAGTGGCACCCGGAGTTCCACGACGACGCGAAACCCGACCTTCTCGACGGCGAATCGCTGCTGCACGAGTTTCTCGGTCAGGTGGAGAATGCGCGCGATCCGGGCGCGCGCAGGTCCTCGAACGAGGGCGTGACCGCCTGAATCCATGCCGTTGCGCTCCTGCCCGGGCACCGTCCCGACGCGTATCATAGGACCATGCGCCCACGCCATCTGACCGCCGGTGGCATGCTCGCGGCCCTTGCCGTGATCGTCTTCGCGGCGCTCGCCGGCGCGCGGGCGGCGGGGACGGAGGACGCCCCGGTCGTGCTCCTCAAGCTCGAGGGCGCGGTCAGCCCGGCGACCGCCGACTACGTGGTGCGGGGCCTGCGCAAGGCCGCCGACCGCGGCGCCACTCTGGTCGTGCTGCAGATGGATACGCCGGGCGGGCTCGATACCTCGATGCGCTGGATCATCAAGGAGATCCTGGCTTCCCCCGTTCCGGTCGCGGCCTATGTCGGGCCGAGCGGCGCGCGCGCGGCGAGCGCGGGCACCTTCATCCTCTACGCGAGCCACCTCGCGGCGATGGCGCCCGCGACCAACCTCGGTGCCGCGACGCCGGTGGCGATCGGCGGCGCGCCACAGGGCGATCCCGCGAAAGAGCGCAAGCCGGCGTCGAAAACCACGAAGAAATCGGACAAGGACGCGGCCGAGGACGAGCCCGACCCCAAGGGCGCGATGACCCGCAAGCAGGTAAACGATGCGGCGGCCTACATCCGCAGCCTCGCGCAGTTGCGGGGGCGCAATGCCGACTGGGGCGAGCAGGCGGTGCGCGAGGCGGTGAGCCTCGCGGCCGAGGAGGCGAGGAAGCGCAAGGTGATCGATCTCGTCGCGGCCGACGTGAGCGACCTGCTCAAACAGGTGCATGGAAGGAAGCTCACCGTGCAGGGCGTGGAGCGCACGCTCGACACCCGGGCGGCGGCGGTCACGACGCTCGAGCCGGACTGGCGCAACCGGCTGCTCGCCGTGATCACGGATCCGAGCATCGCGCTGATCATGATGATGATCGGGATCTACGGCCTCATCTTCGAGTTCTCCAACCCGGGCTACGTGCTGCCCGGCGTCGCGGGCGGGATCTGCCTGCTGCTCGCGCTCTATGCCTTCCAGCTCCTGCCGGTGAACTATGCCGGGCTGGGCCTGATCCTGCTCGGCCTGGCCTTCATCGTCGCGGAGGCGTTCCTGCCGAGCTTCGGCTCGCTCGGCATCGGGGGGGTCGTCGCGCTCGTGTTCGGCTCCGTGATCCTGTTCGATCCCGACCTCGCGGCCGGCTACACGCTGCCGCTGTCGTTCGTCGTGACGCTCTCGGTGGCGAGCGCGGCGGCGGTGTTCTTCACCGTCTGGTTCGCGCTCAAGGCGCGCCGCCGCCCGGTGGTGAGCGGGCAAGAGGAGATGATCGGGGCAAGCGGGACGGCGCTCGCCGCAATCGACCGCGAAGGCTGGGCGCAGGTGCGCGGCGAGAACTGGCGCGTGGTGACTGCAGCGCCGCTCGCGAGCGGTCAGAAGCTCAGGGTCACCGGCATCGACGGGCTCACCCTGCGCGTGGAACCGGATGACAGGCAAGGAGGCAGGGCATGATCGAGCAAATCGGCGCGGGCGGTATTCTCTTATTAATTGTCATCCTGATCGCGGCATCGCTGCGCATCCTGCGCGAGTACGAGCGGGGCGTGGTGTTCATGCTCGGCCGCTTCTGGAAGGTCAAGGGGCCGGGCCTCATCGTGATCATTCCCGGCATCCAGCAAATGGTGCGGGTGGATCTGCGCACGGTCGTGATGGACGTGCCGAGCCAGGACGTGATCTCGCGCGATAACGTCTCGGTCAAGGTCAATGCCGTGATCTACTTCCGGGTGATCGACGCGCAGAAGGCGATCATCCAGGTAGCGAACTTTCTCGAGGCGACGAGCCAGCTCGCGCAGACTACACTGCGCGCGGTGCTCGGCAAGCATGAGCTCGACGAGATGCTCGCCGAGCGCGAGAAGCTGAACCTCGACATCCAGCAGAGCCTGGATTCGCAGACCGACGCCTGGGGCATCAAGGTATCGAACGTCGAGATCAAGCACGTGGACCTCGATCCCTCCATGGTGCGGGCGATCGCGCAGCAGGCGGAGGCCGAGCGCGCCCGGCGCGCCAAGGTGATCCACGCCGACGGCGAGCTGCAGGCTTCCGAGAAGCTCCTGCAGGCGGCGCAGATGCTGGCGCAACAGCCGCAGGCGATGCAGTTGCGCTACCTGCAGACCCTTGGCGCCATCGCCGGCGACAAGAGCTCGACCATCGTCTTCCCGGTGCCGATGGACCTTCTCGCGCCGTTTCTCGAGCTGATTGACAAGCGCCGCGCCGGCGGGTGACGGCGGACTGACATGACCGTCGCCCTCGCCTTGATTGGCGGCGGACTCATTGCGCTGTTCGTAGGCGCGAATGCGCTGATCAAGGGCGCGGCGGCGCTGGCGCGGCGGTGGGGCATGGCCCCGCTCGTCGTGGGCCTCACTGTGGTGGCCGCCGGCACCAGCTCGCCGGAGTTCTTCGTCGTCACCGGCGCGGCACTCGCCGGGCGCGACGGGATTTCGCTCGGGAACATTCTCGGTTCGAACAGCCTCAACATCGGCCTCATCCTCGGACTGACCGCCGTGGTGCGGCCGCTGCAGGCGCAGATGCAGCTGATCCGCTTCGACGTTCCGATCATGATCCTTGCGACGCTGGTGGTTGCGGCGTTCATCGCGGACGGCCGGCTGGGCCGCGTCGAATCCGCCGCGCTGCTGGCCGCGCTCCTCTGCTACCTCGGATTCACGATATACATGGCGCGACGCGAGGCGAACGCGCGCGTGCAGGAGCAGTTTGCGGCCGAGGTCCCGGGCCCGCTGGGGAGTCTTGCCGCGGAGCTCGGGCTGATCGCGCTCGGGCTCGCGGCGCTCGCGCTCGGAGCGCAGGGCCTGCTATCCGGCGCCGTCACCGTTGCCGCCGCCGCCGGCGTGAGCGACAGCGTCATCGGCATCACAGTGGTCGCGGCCGGGACGACGGTGCCCGAGCTGATCACCTGTCTGGTCGCGGCGCTCAAGCGCGAGGGCGACATCGCCATCGGCAACATCATCGGCTCGAACATCTTCAACCTGCTCGGCGTGCTCGGGCTGGCGGGAACGCTTGCCCCGATCAGCGCCGCCGGCGTGCAGCCCACGGAATTGTGGGGTGCCGTGCTGCTCGCGGCGCTGAGCCTCCCGATCATGTGGCGTGGTCAGATCGTCAGCCGCCCGGAAGGCGCGCTGCTGCTCGCGCTCTACGTGGTCTATCTGGCGCTGATCTGGAACGGTTGACCAGGTGCTGACAATGCCTTCGATGTGGCGAGTGGTGCGCGCCGTGGCGTCGGCGCTCGCGGGCATGGCGCTCACCTCCTGCGCGCTCGCCGCTCCCGCGCCGGCCGCCGGGACAGAGGGCCCGGCGATTTTCGGCATACCGGTCGACTTCATCCTGTTCGCAATGACGCTGCTCGGCGTGGCGCTGTTTCACCGTTATACGCTGCAGGTCGCGCTCACGGGGCTTGCTGTCATCACCCTCTACAAGCTCGGTTTCACCGGCTTCAAGGCCGGAGACGGGCTCCCCGGTCTTGCCCGGCACATGCTGCACGAGTGGGTGATCCTGACGAACCTGCTCGGGCTGCTGCTCGGCTTCGCCATCCTGTCCAGCCAATTCGAGAAGAGCCACATTCCGGCCATATTGCCGCGCTTTCTGCCGGATGACTGGAAAGGCGCGTTCGTGCTGCTGGTCATGATCTTCGTGCTGTCGAGCTTTCTCGACAACATTGCGGCGGCAATGATCGGGGGCACCATCGCGGCCACCGTGTTCCGGCGCAAGGTGCACATCGGCTACCTTGCGGCGATCGTCGCGGCCTCCAATGCCGGGGGCTCGGGCAGCGTGGTCGGCGACACGACGACGACGATGATGTGGATCGCCGGCGTGAGCCCGCTGGATGTCGTGGAGGCATTCATTGCCGCGGGCGTCGCGCTCGTGGTGTTCGGAATACCCGCCGCGCTGCAGCAGCAGCGCTACTCGCCGATCGTCAAGGACGCCTCGCGGCGCATCCATGTGGACTGGACTCGGGTCGGCATCGTCGCCGCGATCCTCGCCGCGGCGATCGGCACCAACGTCGCGGTCAACGTGGAGTTTCCACAAGTGTCGGATCGGTTTCCCTTCATCGGCGCGGCAGTTTGGGTCGCGATCCTGGCGTGCGTGCCAGTGCGCAAGCCCGACTGGTCGCTGCTCCCCGAAGCGCTCAAGGGCAGCATCTTCCTGCTGTCGCTCATCACCTGCGCGTCGATGATGCCGGTGGAAAAGCTCCCGGCCGCCTCGTGGGAGACCACGCTCGGCCTGGGGTTCGTCTCCGCGGTCTTCGACAACATTCCGCTCACGGCACTCGCCTTGAAGCAGGGCGGCTACGACTGGGGCTACCTGGCTTATGCGGTGGGATTCGGCGGCTCGATGATCTGGTTCGGCTCCTCGGCGGGCGTCGCGCTCTCCAACCTGTATCCCGAGGCGAAATCGGTCGGGCTCTGGCTGCGGCACGGGTGGCACATTGCGATCGCCTACGTGATCGGCTTCTTCGCCCTGTTCGTCATCCTGGGCTGGCATCCCAACCCCAAGCACAAAGGCGGGGAGATGGCGGCGCCGCCCGCCACGGTCACAGCGCCGGCCGCGCGCTAGGAATCTCCCGCGCGCCGCCGGGTCTCCGGTCGCTTGATGCAGTTGCTGAAGTACGGTGCGCATCGCTTGGAAAAGTAACGCTAAGTTTCCTGTGAAGATGGCGAGGCCCAGCGTCGCGGAGAGGGTAGCCCGGTGCTTGATTTCGAATATGCCGAGGTATAGCATTGCCACGGATTAGCACGGCATTCCGCATAATAAAAAATCCCGCATCGGCCGCATGAATCAGGGTGCCTGCTGGCTTCATGTCGTTATCGTGATCGGTCCCTTGCACAACCACTCCATCGGAGGATAGACATGCTGAAGAAATTCCTGAAGAAGAACGCCAATGCGCCGGAGCAGGCAAGCGCCACGCGCCGCAAGTTCCTGACCGGGGCAGCGGCGGCGACCGGGGCGGCAATCACGGCGTTCCCGATGATCGCCAAGGCGCAGGGCCCGGTGACGATGCGCTGGCAGAGCACATGGCCGGCGAAGGACATCTTCCACGAGTACGCGCTCGACTTCGCCAAGAAGGTGAACGACATGACGGGCGGCGAGCTCCGGATCGAGGTGCTGCCGGCGGGCGCGGTGGTGCCGGCGTTCGGCCTGCTCGACGCGGTCACCAAGGGCACGCTCGACGGGGGCCACGGGGTGCTGGTCTATCACTACGGCAAGCAAAACGCGCTCGCGCTGTGGGGATCCGGGCCGGCCTTTGCCATGGACGCACAGCAGCTTCTCGCCTGGCACAAGTACGGCGGCGGCAAGCAGCTGCTGGACAAACTCTACAAATCGATCGGCGCCAACGTGGTCTCGTTCCCGTACGGCCCGATGCCAACGCAGCCGCTCGGCTGGTTCAAGAAGCCGATCACCAGCGTCGACGGCTTCAAGGGCCTCAAGTTCCGCACCGTCGGCATTTCGATTGACGTGTTCACGGGGCTCGGCGCGGCGGTGAACGCGCTGCCCGGCGGGGAAATCGTGCCGGCGATGGACCGCGGCCTGCTGGATGCGGCCGAGTTCAACAATGCCAGCTCCGACCGCCTGCTCGGATTCCCGGACGTCTCCAAGGTGTGCATGCTGCAAAGCTACCACCAGAACGCGGAGCAGTTCGAGATCATGTTCAACAAGCCGAAGTTCGATTCGCTGCCGGCCAAGATCAGGGCCGTGATCGAGAACGCGGTCGAGGCGGCGTCCCAGGACATGACCTGGAAGGCGATCCACCGCTATTCCCAGGACTACGTCGAGATGCAGCAGAAGCAGGGCGTGCGCTTCTACAAGACGCCGGACTCGGTGCTCGCGCGCCAGCTCGTCGTCTACGACCAGGCCGCCGCGAAACGCAAGGACAACGCGCTGTTCAGGGAAATCGAGGAATCGCAGAAGCGATTCGCGGCACGCGCGGTACGCTGGTACCTCGACACCCAGGTCAGCCCGCGCATGGCCTATAACCACTACCATGCGCCTAAGAAGCCGGCGCAGAAGAAAGCCTGACGTCAGCGTATCGTAAGCGAGTACAGACACCATCCGGCGGCCCCGGATGGTGTTTTTTTTGGGGGGTCGACAGTGGCGGGAACAGTCGGGTCGGATAGAATGGGCCCGGTAGCCGTCGCAGCGTCACCGGGAGGGTGCCGACATGCAGAGAACCCTGCTCTTCATTGACAAGATCAGTACCTGGGTCGGGCAGTTCTTCTCGTTCTGCATCGTGGTGCTCACCCTGCACGTTTCCTGGGAAGTGTTCGCGCGCTACGTGTTGAGCGCGCCGCGCGCCTGGGCCTTCGACTTCATGATCATGATGTACGGGACGCTGTTCATGATGGCGGGCGCCTACACGCTGTCGAAAAACGCGCACGTGCGCGGGGACGTGCTCTACGGCTTCTTCCAGCCCCGCACGCAGGCGACGATCGACCTCGTGCTCTACATCTTGTTCTTCATTCCTGGCGTGTTTGCGCTCACCTACGCGGGCTATTTCTACGCCGCGGAGTCCTGGCGAATCGGGGAGACTTCGAACATTACCTACGAAGGCCCGCCCTACTACCCGTTCAAGACGGTGATCCCGGTGGCGGGGGCGATCCTGATGGCGCAGGGCATCGTCGAGATCATCCGCTGCGTGATCTGCCTCAAGCAGGGCGCGTGGCCGTCGCGCCAGGTGGACGTCGAGGAAGTGGACGTGGGCAAGCTGAAGGAGGAGCTGCACGTCAAGGACGAGGACATCCAGAAGCTCGACGCGTACGTTACGCACGAGGGGCCCGCCCGGTGAAGATGCGCAAGGAGCTCTGGTTCGGCTTCTCGCTGATGGCGGTCATCATCGCCGTCGTGCTGGTTCTCACGCCCTGGACCCACCTCTTCGACGCGCATCTCACCAAGGAGGATCTCGGGAACCTCGGGCTGCTGATGCTCGCGCTGATCGTGGTGGCGATCATGCTCGGATTCCCCACCGCGTTCACGCTCATGGGGATGGGCGTGTTCTTCGCCTGGCTCGCCTACCGCAGCGCCGAACCGGATCTCGCGGTCCAGCGGGTGCTCGATCTCTTCGTCCAGCGCACCTACGGCGTGATGTCGAACGACGTGCTGATCGCGATCCCGCTGTTTCTCTTCATGGGCTATCTCGTCGAGCGGGCGCAATTGATCGACCGGCTGTTCCGCAGCCTGCATCTCGCCACCTCGCGGGTGCCGGGCTCGCTCGCGGTGGCGACCATCGTGACCTGCGCCGTGTTCGCGACGGCGACCGGGATCGTCGGCGCGGTGGTGACGCTGATGGGGCTCCTCGCGTTCCCGGCGATGTTGAAGGCCGGCTACAACACCAAGATCGCCGCGGGCGCGGTCACCGCGGGCGGCTGCCTAGGCATCCTGATTCCACCCTCGGTGCTGCTCATCGTGTACGGCGCGACTGCAGGCGTGTCGGTAGTTCAGCTTTATGCCGGCGCCTTCTTCCCCGGCATGATGCTGGCCTCGCTCTACATCGGCTACGTCATCGTGCTGGCGAAACTGAAGCCCGACCTGATGCCGCCGCTGGCGGAAAGCGAGCGGCGGGTGCCGCTGCCGGCGTACGCGCAAGCCTTGGCGAGCCGCGGCGCGAACGTTCTGACGACGCTCTGGGGCGCGCTCGCGGGAGGCGCAATCGCGGGCGTTGCGCGGCGCACCGCATTCGGGCAGCTCGTCGTTTCGCTTCTGCCCGCGCTCGCCGTCGTCGCGCTGCTTGGCGTGATCTATCGCGGGGCGACCGCGCCAGTCGTGGAAGCGAGCGTCGCGGGCCTGATCGAGGCGGGCGGCGAGTTTGCCGCCGCGGCGACCTCCCAGGAAGAGGAGACCGGCATCATCGGCCAGCCCCCGCCGGAAGAGGAGAAGTCCGAAGGCGCCCGGGAGCTCACGGCAGCTGAGGAGCCCAAACCCGCGTCCGCCGAACCACCTGCGGCGGTGCCGGCCGAGCCTCCACCCGCCGCGGTCCCCGGATCGAGCGCGCCGGAGCGGCTACCCATACCGAGCTGGTACTGGATCGTGTTCGCGATCGGGGTTGGCATGCTCGTGCTCATCTACTGGCTCTGGAACTGGGAGCGGCTCGAGGTATTCAAGCTGCTGCTGACCTCGTTCTTCCCGCTGTCGCTCCTGATTCTCGCGGTGCTCGGCTCGATCGTGTTCGGGCTGGCGACGCCCGCGGAGGCTGCGGCCGTGGGCGCCTTCGGGGGATTCGTCATGACCGTGGTGTATCGCGCCATCGGGCATTGGCGCGGGGGCGTGCCCGGCGGGGCGTCGGGGGGCGGCTCGGTGTTTGGCGTGGCGAAGGAGCTGGGGGGGCTCGTGAAGGAGTCGTCCTTCCTTACGGCGCGGACGAGCGCGATGGTGTGCTGGCTGTTTGTCGGCTCCGGCATCTTCTCAGCGGCGTTCGCGCTGCTGGGCGGGCAGGAGCTGCTCGAGAAATGGGTGCTCTCGCTCGATCTCACGCCGATTCAGTTCATGCTCCTCGCGCAGGTCATCATCTTTCTCCTCGGCTGGCCGCTCGAGTGGACGGAGATCATCATCATCTTCATGCCGATCTTCATCCCGCTGCTGCCGCATTTCATCCCGGCGGGAATGACCCTGGAGCAGTTTTCGCTGTTCTTCGGTCTGATGGTGGCGCTCAATCTGCAGACCGCATTCCTGTCGCCCCCGGTTGCGATGGCGGCGTTCTACCTGAAGGGCGTCTCGCCCCCGCACGTGACGCTGAACCAGATCTTCGCCGGGATGATGCCGTTCATGGGCCTGCAGGTCGTCTCCATGTTCGTTCTCTACATGTGGCCGCAGCTCGGGCTGTGGCTGCCGCAAGCGCTTTATAAATAGGGCCAGACTGGCCTGCAGGATCCTCCCCCGTCGAGGTGGAGGAATGCCTTCGTGAAACCCAAGATACTGGTTACGCGCGAGGTGTTCGACGAAACGCTCGCCTACCTCGCGCAGCACTGCGAGGTGGACGCGAACCAGGAGGACCGGGCGCTCGACGCCGAGGCGCTCGCGCGCCGGCTCCACGACCGCGACGGCGTCATGTGCGCGCTGACCGACCGCATCGACGACAAGCTCCTCGCGCACTGCCCGAAGCTGAAGGCCGTGGCGAACATCGCGGTCGGCTACAACAACATCGATCTCGCCGCCTGCACCGCGCGCGGCATCATGGCGACGAATACCCCCGGGGTGCTCGATGACTCCACCGCCGATCTCGCGTGGGCGCTCATGCTCGGCGCGGCGCGGCGCCTGACCGAGCTCGAGCGCCGGGTGCGGGGGGGCGAGTGGACGGGCTGGCGATTGAAGCAGTGGCTCGGAGTGGACGTGCATCACGCCACGCTTGGCATCTTCGGCATGGGCCGCATCGGGCAGGCGATCGCGCGCCGCGCAGCGGGCTTCGAGATGAAAGTGCTCTACCACAACCGGACGCGCATTGCGCCCGATGTGGAGAAGAAGCTGAATGCAACTTACGTCGGCGAGGACGAGCTGCTTCGGCAATCCGATCTTCTGGTCCTGCAGGTGCCCTATTCGCCGGAGACGCACCACCTGATCGGCGCGCGCGAGCTCGCGCTCATGAAGCCGACCGCGATCCTGATCAACTCGACGCGCGGCGGCGTGGTGGACGACGCGGCCCTCATCGCGGCATTGCAAAGCGGCGTCATCCGCGCGGCCGGGCTGGACGTTTTCGAGAACGAGCCCCGGCTCAACCCGGGGTTCCTGAAACTCGACAACGTGGTCCTGATGCCGCACATTGGCAGCTCCACCGAGACGACCCGGCGCGCGATGGCGATGACCGCGGCGCGCAACCTGGTTGCCGCGCTGACCGGCGGCAGGCCGCCCAACCTGCTGAATCTTGAAGCGGCAGGGAACTAGGCACAAAGACGCAGAGTCTCGCGCGATTTCGTGCAACAATATTTCGGGCGCCGGGCTTCGAGCCGGCGGACTGACAGGAAGCAAGGACAGGCAAGGGCATGGCCGATCAGGCGATTGACCATCGGGTATATGCCGAGCAGGTGCGCCAGCTCTACCGGCTGTCGCGGCCGGGGTATGTCGGCACGCTGATCAATTCCACCATCCTGGTTTACGCCCTGTGGGAGGTGGTCTCGAGCACCCTGCTCGGCGCGTGGCTCACCGCCATGTTCCTGGTGACCGGGGCGCGCTTCCTCCTCTACCGCGCGCACCGGGGCTTGAATCCGCCGGACGCTGACGCGCGGCGCTGGTCGCGGCGCTTCGTATTCGGGGCCGGCGCCGCAGGCGCGCTGTGGGGTGTCGCGGGCTCGGTGCTCTATCCGGCATCTTCGTTGCCGCACCAGTTTCTCGTGATTTTTCTGATCGGCGGCATGGTGGTGGCTGCCATGGTGGTCCTGGGGCCGGTGCGGACGGCCTTCCTCGCCTACGCGCTGCCGGCCATGGTCCCGCTGACCGCCGCCGTGTTCGCGCAGGGCACGGAGCTTCACCTCTTCATGGGCGTGCTCAGCGTCGTGCTGCTGGGGGTCGTGCTCGGTGCGAGCCCGGTCCTCGCGCAGATCGTGCGCGAGTCGCTGCGCGTGAAGTTCGAGAACTCCGAGCTGGTGGACCAGCTCTCCCGGGCCAACCGCGAGCTCTCCGACCGGGTGAGCGCCCAGCAGGGCGCCGAGGAAGTGCTGCGGCAGACCTCGCAGAAATTCGAGACCCTGATCGACGCTTCCCCGGTCTCGATCATCGCGCGCGACCCGAGCCTGCGCATCGTCAAGTGGAACAAGGCCGCAGAGCGCATGTTCGGCTGGAAGGAGGAGGAAGTGCTGGGTGGGCCGGTGCCCTTCGTTCCGCCCGATCTGGAGGACGAGGCGGTCGTCCTGCGCCAGCGCCTGCTGCGGGGCGAGCCGATCAGCGACCATGAGACGGTGCGCATGCGGAAGGACGGCACGCGCATCAACGTCAGTCTCTCGATCACGATCATGCGCGATGCTGCCGGGCAGCCGACAGGCTACATCAGCCTCGCCGCCGATATCACCGAGCGCAAGCACGCCGAGCGGCGGCTCCAGATGGAGCACGCCGTCACCCGGATCCTCGAGGAATCGCGCTCGGTGGAGGACGCGCTGCCGCGCCTGCTGCGCACGCTGGCCGATGCGGGCGGGTGGGTCTACGGTGCGCGCTGGGAGCTCGACAAGGCGGCGAACCTGCTGCGCTGCATGGAGACGTGGAGCGTGGACTCGCCCGAGGTGCGCGAGTTCATGGCGTTCAGCCGGCTGCGCACCCAGACGCCCGGAACCAGCAAGGGCCCGATCCACCGGGTGTGGGTCAGCAATGCCCCGACCTGGATCACGGACGTGGCGCACGACATCGAGATGCGGCGGGGGCCGGCGGCGCTCAAGGCCGGACTGCACTCGGCGTTTGCATTTCCAATCCTGGTCGGCGAGGAGTTCTACGGGGTTATCGAGATGTTCGCGCGGGACGTGCGTCCGCCCGATACCGGCCTGCTCGGGGCGGTGCACACGATCGGCAGCCAGATCGGCCAGTTCATGGCGCGCAAGGCCGCCGAGCAGAACCTGCGCTTCTTCGCGAGCCATGATTCGCTGACCGGGCTGTCCAACCGCACCATGTTCAACGACCGCCTGCACCAGGCGCTCGCGCAAGCGGCCCGCTTCGAGCGCAGCCTGGCGCTGCTGTTCATCGACCTCGACGGCTTCAAGCAAGTGAACGACACGCTCGGGCACGCCGTCGGCGACATCCTGCTCGCCGAGCTGGCGAACCGGCTGCGCGCGACCCTGCGCGAGGGCGACGTAATCGGCCGCATGGGCGGCGACGAGTTCGTGGTGCTGATCGAGGAGTTCACCGAGGTGGGCCAGGTCGCGGAAGTGGCGAAGAAGCTGCTCGACACCGTCGCCCGGCCGTTCGCGCTGCAGGGGCGCGAGTACCAGGTCACGGCGAGCCTCGGCATCAGCATCTATCCCGATGACGGCAAGGACGCCGACTCGCTGATCAAGAACGCCGACATGGCGATGTACCTGGTGAAGCAGCAGGGCAAGAACAGCTACCGCTTCTACTCTCCGCAGATGAACGTGCACCTCACGGAGCGCCTGTCCCTGGAATCCGGCCTGCGGCGGGCGATCGAGCTGGGCGAGCTCCTGCTGCTCTACCAGCCGCGGGTGGGCGTGCGCGACGGGCAGGTGACCGGCGTCGAGGCGCTGATGCGCTGGCAGCACCCGACGCAGGGGATGATCGGCCCCGGCGAGTTCATCCCGGTTGCCGAGGACGCGGGGCTGATTGCCGCGATCGGGGAGTGGGCGCTGCATTCCGCCTGCCGCCAGGCTCGGGCCTGGCGTGATCTGGGGCTGCCGCTGCTGCGCGTCGCGGTGAACCTCTCGCAAAAGCAGTTCCTGCAGGAGAGCCTGATCCAGGTGGTGCGGGAGGCGCTGCATCGCACGGCGCTGGAGGCGGGCCGCCTCGAGCTCGAGATTACCGAGGAGATGGTTATCCGCAATCCCGAGCGGGCGATGCGGCTGCTCGCGCAGCTGAAGGAGGCCGGCGTGAGGGTGGTGGTCGACGGCTTCGGCACCGGCTACTCGTCGCTGAGCTTCCTCAGGCGGCTGCCGATCGACAGCGTCAAGGTCGACCGGTCGCTGATCGGCGAGCTGCCGGGCAATGCCGATGCGGCGGCGCTTACGCGCGGGGTGGTGGCGATGGCGCACAGCCTCGGCCTCACCGTCATTGCCGAGGGCGTGGAGACGCGCGAGCAGTGGGAGTTCCTGCGCGAGCACGGGTGCGAGGAGATGCAGGGCAACTATTTCAGCGCGCCGGTTGCGCCCGAGATCCTGCCCGGCATCGTGCGGCAGCCCGCGTCCGCGGGCGGGCGCGCCGCGGTGCAGGCGCTGCGCGCGCGGCGCACCGAAGGCGACGCCGACAGATAAGGGGACGCACACAATTTTCGCTTGCGGTTCTGCATGAAGATGGTGTGCGTCCCGACTTTGAGGAGGATACGATGAAGACCCTGAAGCAGCTGCTGGACGCGAAGGGCAGGGAGGTCCACACGGTCGCACCGGAGGCGCGCGTGTACGATGCGCTGAGGCTCATGGCCGACAAGAGCGTCGGGGCGCTGATCGTAATGGAAGGCGGCAGGATCGCCGGCGTCATCTCGGAGCGCGACTATGCCCGCAAGGTGATCCTGCACGGCGGATCCACCCATGAGCTTGCGGTGCGCGACATCATGACCAGCAAGGTCATCACGGTGCATCCCGGCCAGACGGTCGAGGAGTGCATGGCGCTGATGACCGAGAAGCGCATCCGGCACCTCCCGGTGACCGAGGGCGAGCGGCTGATCGGCGTGCTGTCGATCGGGGACCTGGTGAAGGAAGTGATCGCCGAGCAGCAGCAGACCATCCGGCAGCTCGAGTCCTACATCCACCACTGACGCCACGCGGCGGAATGCGCTTCGGGGCGATCATCATCGGCGACGAGATCCTATCCGGCAAGCGGCAGGACGGGCATCTCGCGAAGGCCATTTCCCTGCTGGGCGCGCGCGGTCTGCAGCTCGCGTGGTGCCAGTACCTGGGGGATGACCCGGAGCTCATCACGGCGACCTTCAGGCGCACGTTCGGCTCCGGCGATGCGGTCTTCAGCTTCGGCGGCATCGGCGCAACGCCCGACGATCACACCCGGGCGGCCGCGGCGCGCGCGGCGGACGTCGTGCTCAGGCTCCACCCCGATGCCGAAGCCGAGATCCGGGCGCGCTTCGGCAGCGATCCGAAGGCCCTCACGCCGCAGCGGCTCATGATGGGCGAGTTCCCGGAGGGCTCCGTGATCATTCCCAATCCCTACAACCGCATCCCCGGCTTCACCTTCAGGCGCCATCACTTCTTTCCCGGCTTTCCGCAGATGGCGTGGCCGATGCTGGAATGGGTGCTCGAGACGCACTATCGAGACCGCTTCGCGCCGGGCAGCATCGCCGAGTCCTCGATCATCGTGCGCGAGGCGGGGGAGAGCCAGCTGATCGAGCTCATGAACGCCTGCCAGTCGCGCTTTCCCCGGATCAAGGTATTCAGCCTGCCGCGGCTGGAGCCGGACCGGCATATCGAGCTCGGGGTACGCGGCGTGCCGGTAGAAGTGCAGGACGCCATAGCCGCGCTCAAGCAGGGCGTCAGCGCCCTGGGCTTCCCCTGGGCCGAGGCCCCGGCGCCCGTACAAACAAGAAGCCCCGGATAACCGGGGCTTCTTTCCTGCGGTGCTGCCTGCTGACGCTCAGGCGGCCTTCTTGGTGGTCTTCTTGACGCCTTCGGCGGCCTGCTTGGCGACGGCTTCGATGTTCGACTGGGTCACCTCGGTGAACTGCTTGGCGACCTTGGACAGGTTCTCGTAGGAGGCGTTGACCGCGCCGATCGCCGACTTGAGGGTGGCGATTCCGACTTCCGAGCCCGCCGGCGCGTTCTTCACCATCCGGTCGAGCGCGGCGACGACCTGCTTGTTGGATTCCGCTACCTGCTCTTCGATGAGCTTGCCGAATTCGGCCTGAGTGGCCGTGGCGACGTCGTAGACGCTCTTCGCGTATGCGGTCGCCTTCTCGATCGTCGGCTGCGCCATGGTGTCCTTCAGCGCGGCCAGTTGCTGCAGATCCTTGACTGCGGCGATCGTCTTGGCATTCTCGACGGAGTCGGCAAACGCGCTTTTCGCGGCCTTCAGCTGCAGGTCCAGAAAGCGCTCGGCGCCTTGAAGCGCCACGCCGGCGAATTTCATTGCTGTTTCCAGGCTTGCCTTGTTGATGGCTACCAGTTGTTCAGGGGTTTGATACATGGTTAAGTCCTTTCAAAACATTACGTTAGACAGCGACCGGGCCACTATTGCTGCGCTGCACAATTGCCATTATATGGTTAAAAACCGGGGTGTCAAGGGGTTTGCCCAATAAAATTATTGCAGCGCGACATAAACGGCGCGTATCAAGGCCATAGAGCCCGGTTCCCCGGTGTAGCCGCCCCGGTCAGAACTTCTGGAATTGCTTGTTTATCAAGAGGCTAGACTTGGCCTGGCGCAAAAATGGGGACGCACACAATCTTCGGGCGGAGATGTGGGCGAAAATTGTGTGCATCCCCCGAGGAGAACCGCCGTGACCACCCTATTCGAAAAGATCATCCGGCGCGAGCTTCCCGCCGATATCGTCTACGAGGACGAGCTGTGCCTCGCCTTCCGCGACATCAACCCGCAGGCGCCGCTGCACGTGCTGCTCGTCCCGAAGAAGCCGATCGACAAGCTCTCCGGCGCCACGGCCGCGGACCAGTCGCTGCTGGGACACCTGATGCTCGCCGCGGGCAAGGTGGCGCGCCAGCTCGGCGCGGGCGACACGTTCCGCCTGGTCGTCAACAACGGCGCGGAGGCCGGCCAGAGCGTATTTCATCTACACTTGCACATCCTCGCCGGACGCAAGCTCACCTGGCCGCCAGGGTAGTTCGGGGGCCGCGGGCGGCTCGGATCGACCCGCATGCGGGCGTGAACCGGGAGCGACAATAACCAGGAGGAGGCGATCATGAAACTGAAGGTCAGCATTGCAGCGTATTCCGTGGGGCTCGGCCTCACGCTCGGCGCCGGAAGCGCGCTGGCGCAGTCCGCTTCGGCAAGCTCGGGGCAGGACTACCCCGCCAAGCCGGTCCGGATCGTCGTCCCGACCTCGCCCGGCGGCGGCAACGATTTCGTCGCGCGGGCGGCGGGACAGAGGCTCGGGGACAAGCTCGGCCAGCAGTTCATAGTGGACAATCGTCCCGGCGCGGGCGGCAGCATCGGCACCACCATCGTGGCGAAAGCGGCCCCGGACGGCTACACGCTGCTGCTCGGCTTCGTCGGCCAGCTCGCGATGTACCCCCACGTCGAGAAGACCGAGTACGACCCGCAGCGTGATTTCATCGGCTTGAGTTTGCTCGCCTCCTCGTACCACGTGATGGCGGTGCATCCGTCGCTGCCGGTACGCTCGGTCAAGGAGCTGATAGCGTTCGCGAAAGCGCACCCGGGCGAGCTTTACTACTCCTCAGGCAACATCTGGACGCCGACACACCTCGTGCCCGAGCTGTTCAACGCGGCGACGGGGACACGCCTGATTCCCATCCACTACAAGGGCTCGGGACCCTCCGTCATCGGGGTGCTGACGGGAGAGACTCAGGTGATCATGTCGAGCGTGACGGCCGTGATGCCCCACGTGCGCTCGAAGCGCCTGGTGGCGCTCGCGGTCACCAGCCCCAAGCGGACGCCGGTTGCGCCGCAGGTGCCGACGCTGGTGGAGCTTGGCGTGAGAGGCGTGGAGGCGCCCTCATGGTACGCGATCGTGGCGCCCGCGGGCACGCCGCGCCCGATCGTCGACAAGCTTCACGGGGAACTCGCGGCGATGTCCACGCAGCCGGATTTCCAGGCGCTGTTTCGCAAGCAGGCGCTCGAGCCGACGTCCAAGACGCCTGAGGAGTTTGCGGTATTCCTGCAAGCCGAGAACGACAAGTGGAGCAAGATCGTCAAGGCCATCAGGGCGCAATGATCAGGTTTCAAGGGGCAGCCGCACTGCCTTACCGGTCGCCACCGCGCGCTCGATGGCGATGGTGGTCTCGAGATTGATGCGCGCCTGCTCCGGCGTCGTGTGCGCGGTGGGCGCGCCGGTGACGAGATGGTCGAGCCAGGCTCGCGTCTCATTCCCGAGCGGGCCCCAGAAATCCCCCAGCGCCCAGTCGCCCGCGGTGTTGCTGCCCAGGAACGCCAGCTCCAGGCTGTGACCCGGCACGTAGGGATGGGGGATGCCCTTCTCCGTATAGAGCAGATGGTCCTTGTGGTCGTCGTCGATCAGCATGGTGCCCTCGGTGCCGAGCAGCTCCACGCGGTCGGACTGTCCCTGGGTCGGGAACTGCGCGGGTAGGGCGTAGCTGATGCCGAAGTTGATCACGGCGCCGTCGGCAAAGGTGACGATCGCCCAGGTGGCATCGTGCGCGCCGTAGCCGGCTTCCTTGAAGATCCCGTGCTGGCCGCGCGCAACTGCTTCCACCGGCCGGTTGCCTTCCAGAAACCAGCACATCAGGTCGACGTAGTAGGTCAGCACGTCCAGCACCGGGGTGGCGTGCGGGTCGCGCTTGAGGATGTTGAGGGCCTGCGCGCGGGAGTTGTAGACGCGCGCCGTCCCGCCGATGATGGCACCCAGCCGCCCCTGCCGGATCTGTTCCTTGCCGCGCAGGAAGCAGTCCTTGTAGCGGCGGCTGTAACCCACGCGCACGTCGGCGCCGGACTTCTCGATCGCGCGCAGCACGCGATCGGCGTCGGCGAGCGTGAGCGCGAGCGGCTTCTCGACGAGCACGGGCTTGCCGAGCTCGATCGCCTTCACGATCGGCGCGACGTGCTCGCCCTCCGGCGTCGAGACGACGACCGCGGTGACGTCCGGATGCTCGATGATCGCGTCGTTGTCGGTGCCGTGCACCTGCGCGCCGACGGTCTTCGCGAGCTTGGCCGCGGCCGCGTCGTTCGAGTCGGAGACGGCGATGAAGCGCACGGCCGGGTGCGCCGATGCGAGCCGCGCGCGCAGCGTGCCGATGCGGCCGCAGCCGACGATGG
>DATBMB010000077.1:0-3917 GCA_036555035.1 Burkholderiales bacterium
CTCCGACTTCTTCTTTTCGGCTTTCTTCTCAGTCTTCGCCTTCTCGTCCTTCATCTGCGCGCCGACCGGCGACGCCACGAAGGCAGTGGTGCTCACCGCAAACAGCGCGGCGACGATCACGGACAGCAGCTTGTTCATTTCCTTCTCCTGTTTAGTGTTCGAACACGGGGCCCGAGCAACATCCCCTGGCCACCCGGAGGCGAATAACGCGCCATTTGCTGACCGGTTGACCTCCCTTGCGCCGGGGATTCTAGTGAAACCGGGGAAAGGCTGCTTTTGCGACGGCTAATTCGTTGTTTCCATGAGGGAAAGGCTCTATAATTCGCCCCCCTATGCCCTCCTACCAACACATCAAGATTCCCTCCAGCGGCGAAAAGATCAGGGTCAACAAAGACTTCTCCCTGGCCGTGCCGGACAACCCCGTCATCCCCTATATCGAAGGCGACGGCACCGGCGTCGACATCACGCCGGTGATGCTGAAAGTCGTCGACGCCGCGGTGAACAAGGCCTACCGCGGCAAGAAGAAGATCGTCTGGATGGAAATGTACGCCGGCGAGAAGTCGTGCAAGGTGTACGGCGAGAACGTCTGGCTGCCCGAGGAAACGCTCGCCGCGGCGAAAGAGTACGTGGTGTCGATCAAGGGCCCGCTCACGACGCCGGTCGGCGGCGGCATCCGCTCGATCAACGTCGCGCTGCGCCAGGAGCTCGACCTCTACGTATGCCTGCGGCCGGTGCGCTGGTTCAAGGGCGTGCCCTCGCCGCTCAAGGAGCCCGAGAAGGTCGACATGGTGATCTTCCGCGAGAACTCCGAAGACATCTACGCCGGGATCGAGTGGCCGGCGAACTCGGCGGAAGCGAAGAAGGTGATCGACTTCCTGATCAAGGAAATGAAGGTGAAGAAGATCCGCTTCCCGAACTCTTCCGCGATCGGCATCAAGCCGGTGTCGGTCGAGGGCTCGGAGCGGCTGATCCGCAAGGCCTACCAGTACGCCATCGAGAACAAGCGGAGGTCGGTGACCCTGGTGCACAAGGGCAACATCCAGAAGTTCACCGAGGGCGGCTTCCGCGACTGGGGCTATCAGCTCGCGGTGAAGGAGTTCGGCGCAAAGCCCGTCGACGGCGGGCCCTGGCACAGCTTCAAGAACCCCAAGGGCGGGCCCGACATCGTCATCAAGGACGTGATCACCGACGCGATGCTGCAGCAGATCCTGCTGCGCCCGGCGGAGTACGACGTGCTCGCGACGACGAACCTGAACGGGGACTACATCTCCGACGGCCTCGCCGCCGAGGTCGGCGGCATCGGCATCGCGCCGGGCGCCAACATGAGCGACTCGGTGGCGATGTTCGAGGCGACGCACGGCACCGCGCCCAAGTACGCCGGCAAGGACTACGTCAACCCGGGCTCCGAGATCCTGTCGGCCGAGATGATGCTGCGCCACATGGGCTGGACGGAGGCGGCCGATGCGATCATCCGCTCGATGGAGAAGACGATCAGCGACAAGGTCGTCACCTACGACTTCGCCCGGCAGATGAAGGACGCCAAGCAGGTCTCCTGCTCGGGCTTCGGCCAGGCCATGATCGAAAGGATGTAGGAAGAACTACCCACAAAGAAAAAGGCCGCCCGAGGGCGGCCTTTCGATTTTTAGGGGTCTTCTTAGACCTTCTGGATGTTCGAAGCCTGCTTGCCCTTTGGCCCCTGCACCACGTCGAAGCTCACTTTCTGACCTTCTTTTAAGGTCTTGAACCCCGACATGTTGATCGCGGAAAAATGCGCGAACAGGTCTTCGCTGCCGTCATCGGGCGTAATGAAGCCGTAGCCTTTCGCGTCGTTGAACCACTTCACGGTGCCTGTTGCCATACTTTCTCCCTGATTGTTGATTGAGCTACCGGGCGTCTAGACCCGTGCTATGCCTGAACCACGCCCCGCCGCCCCGAATGGCAAACAGACAGCCTGTATCCAAACACAGGCGAGCTTTTACGCGCCCACCCCGGGCTCGTCAAGAGCCGTGCCCGGGAGCGTTGCTCGCACGCAAGCCCGTGATAAAGCGCCGGAATGTCCCCTTCGTCGCATTGCAGGGTGTTGCCACATTGGCTAGGATAGGTCGCGGAAAGGCGGCATGGCGCAGCACAAGGACGAAACGATACTGGAGGCACAGAAGGCGAAGCTCAAGCCTCCGCCCATGTTCAAGGTCATGCTGCTCAACGACGACTACACACCGATGGAATTCGTAGTGGTCGTGCTACAAAAATTCTTCGCCATGACCCGCGAGCGGGCAACTCAGGTGATGCTCAAGGTCCACCGGGAAGGCATCGGCGTCTGTGGGGTCTATCCGAGGGACGTGGCATCCACCAAAGTTCAGCAAGTCGCGGCATACTCTCGGAAGCACCAGCATCCGCTTCAGTGTGTAATGGAAGAAACTTAGAAGCAGGAGGAAACGTAGGGAAATGATTGCTCAGGAACTCGAAGTCAGCCTGCACATGGCGTTCGTCGAGGCCCGGCAGAAGCGCCACGAGTTCATTACGGTCGAGCACCTCCTGCTTGCCCTGCTGGACAACCCGACCGCGGCCGAGGTGCTGCGCGCGTGCGGCGCCAACATGGACGAGCTGCGCAAGAACCTGACGCAGCACATCACCGAGCAGACCCCGCGCATCGCCGCCGACCGCGAGGTCGATACCCAGCCGACGCTCGGCTTCCAGCGCGTGATCCAGCGCGCCATCCTGCACGTGCAGTCCTCCGGCAAGAAGGAGGTCACGGGCGCCAACGTGCTGGTCGCGATCTTCGGCGAGAAGGACTCGCACGCGGTTTACTTCCTGCAGCAGCAGGGCATCGCGCGGCTCGACGTCGTCAACTACATCTCCCACGGCATCACCAAGACGCCGCAGGCGCACCAGGGCAAGAGCGCCGACCAGGACGCCGAGCAGGAAAACCAGACCGAGACCTCCAACAGCCCGCTCGACAACTACACCCAGAACCTGAACGCGCTCGCGCTCGCGGGCAAGATCGACCCGCTGATCGGCCGCGACAAGGAGCTCGAGCGCGTGGTGCAGACGCTCTGCCGCCGCCGCAAGAACAACCCGCTGCTCGTCGGCGAGGCCGGCGTGGGCAAGACCGCGATTGCCGAGGGCCTAGCGCGGCGCATCGTCGAGGGCAACGTCCCCGACCTCCTCACCAAGTCGACCGTCTACGTGCTCGACATGGGCGCGCTCCTCGCCGGCACGAAGTACCGCGGCGACTTCGAGCAGCGCCTGAAGGCGGTGCTGAAGCAGCTGGTCGACAACCCGAACGCGATCCTCTTCATCGACGAGATCCACACGGTGATCGGCGCGGGCGCGGCTTCGGGCGGAACGCTCGATGCCTCCAACCTGCTGAAGCCGGTGCTCTCCACCGGGCAGCTCAAGTGCATCGGCGCCACCACGTACAACGAGTACCGCGGCGTGTTCGAGAAGGACCACGCGCTCTCGCGCCGCTTCCAGAAGATCGACGTGGTCGAGCCTTCGGTCGACGAGACGGTCGAGATCCTGAAGGGCCTCAAGAGCCGCTTCGAGGCGCACCACAGCGTCAAGTACACCGCGAACGCGCTCACCACCGCGGCGGAGCTCTCGGCGCGCTACATCAACGACCGCCACCTGCCCGACAAGGCGATCGACGTGATCGACGAGGCCGGCGCCGCGCAGCGCATCGCGCCCAAGGCCAAGCAGAAGAAGATCATCGGCAAGCCCGAGATCGAGGAGATCATCGCCAAGATCGCGCGCATCCCGCCGCGCAGCGTCTCGACCGACGACCGCAGTGCCCTCGCCAACCTGGATCGGGACCTGAAGGCGGTGGTCTTCGGCCAGGACCAGGCGATCGACGCCCTGACCGCCGCCATCAAGATGGCGCGCTCGGGCCTCGGCAACCCGCAGAAGCCGATCGGCAA
>DATBMB010000175.1:0-2102 GCA_036555035.1 Burkholderiales bacterium
CTCCTCGCCCTCGCGCGTGCTGGCGGCGAGCAGCACCGGGCGCGCTTCTCCGAAGCCGCGGCGGAGCCGCCGCCCGAGCTCGAGCTGATCGGGCGGCAGCGTGATGTCGAACTTCAGATTGCCGGTGACGCGCACTTCCCCCGCCCCGAGCGCGGCAAGTCGCCGCGCGTCGTCCTCGCTCTGCGCGGCCACCGCCGCGAACCCGGCGAGGCTCTCGCGCACGAGCGTTGCGAACCGCCGGTAGCCGGCATGGGATTTCTCGGACAGGCGCGCGTTCACAAGATAAAGCGGGATGGCGCGGGCGCGGCCCGCGTGGATCAGGTTCGGCCAGATCTCGGTTTCCATGACGATGCCGGCCCGCGGCTGGAAATGGTCGAGAAACCGCGCCACCGCCCCGGGAAAGTCGAACGGCAGGTAGCAACGCTCGACCCTTCCACCGAAGAGCGTTGCGCCGGTCTCGCGCCCCGTCGGCGTCATGTGCGTGAGCAGGATGCGGCACTGGGGGTGGCGCGCCTGCAGCGCGCGCACCAGCGGCTCGGCCGCGCGGGTCTCGCCCACTGACACCGCGTGCAGCCAGATGAGCGGCGCCTGCGGCGCCGGCGCGTAATGCCCGAAGCGCTCGGCGACGTGCCCCAGGATGCCGGGCTGGCGGCGCGCGCGCCACGCGAGGAACGCCAGCGCAAATGGCGACAGGAGATAGAGTAGAAGCGTGTAGAGGAACCGCATCACGGCTTTTTGGGTAGCCTACACTGAAAGCGCCTTTGCGCATAGAATAACGGGCGCGAACAACGATTCGAATTCAGGTACTTACGCTCCATGGGCGGGATACTCGTCACCGGCGGCGCCGGCTTCATCGGCTCCAACTTCGTGCTGCAGTGGATCGAGGCCGAATCCGACTCCCTCGTCAATCTCGACAAGCTGACCTACGCCGGCAATCCGGAGAATCTCGCCACGCTGAAGGGCAACGCGCGCCATGTCTTCGTGCGCGGCGACATCGGCGATCGCTCGCTCCTCGGGAAGCTGCTGCAGGAGCACAAGCCGCGGGCGATCGTCAATTTCGCGGCGGAGAGCCACGTCGACCGCTCGATCCACGGCCCGGTCGATTTCGTGCAGACCAACGTCATGGGCACCTTCGCGCTGCTCGAGGAAGCCCGTGCCTATTGGTCGGGGCTCGCGCAGCCGGAAAAGGACGCGTTCCGCTTCCTGCACGTTTCCACCGATGAGGTCTATGGCTCGCTCGGCCCCGGGGATGCACCCTTCACGGAGGCGACCCCCTACGCACCGAACAGCCCCTACGCAGCGACCAAGGCCGCCGCCGATCATCTCCTGCGCGCGTACCACCACACCTACGGCTTTCCCGCGATCACGACCAACTGCTCCAACAACTACGGCCCCTGCCAGTTTCCCGAGAAGCTGATCCCCCTGATGATCGTGAACGGCTGGCGCGGGAAGCCGCTGCCGGTCTACGGCGACGGCAAGAATGTCCGCGACTGGCTCTACGTCGGCGACCACTGCGCCGCGGTGCGCCTCGCGCTCGCCAAGGGGCGCCCCGGCGAGACCTACAACATCGGCGGCCACGGCGAAATGGCGAACCTCGACGTGGTCAAGGCGATCTGCGCCCTGCTCGACGAGGCCCGCCCTGCTCAGGCCCCGCACGAGAAGCCCATCAGCTTCGTCAAGGACCGGCCGGGGCACGACCGCCGTTACGCGATGGACGCGCGCAAGATCCAGTCCGATCTCGGCTGGAAGCCGCAGGAGAGCTTCAAGACCGGGCTCTACAAGACCGTCGAGTGGTACATCGACAACATGAAGTGGGTGGACCGCGTCGCGAGCGGCGAGTACCAGCGCTGGATCGAGACGAATTACGCGAAGCGGGGAGAGGCGTGAAGGGGATCATCCTGGCGGGAGGCAGCGGCACGCGGCTCTATCCCGCGACGTTGGCGGTCAGCAAGCAGCTGCTGCCGATATACGACAAGCCGATGGTCTATTACCCCCTCACCACGCTGATGCTGGCGGGCATCCGCGACATCCTGCTCATCTCCACGCCGCAGGACACGCCGCGCTTCCAGCAGCTGCTGGGCGACGGCCGGCGGTGGGGCATC
>DATBMB010000114.1:0-2326 GCA_036555035.1 Burkholderiales bacterium
TCGCGCCCAGCCAGCGCCGGCGGAATCGCCTCGGTCTGAATAGGCGTCGGCCGGGCGAAGCCGAGCTCTCGTATCGCTTTCAGCAGAGCGGGATGGAGCTTGAGGGACGAAAACGGCATTGGTAGATCCTACTGTTCTCCAGTCGGGCAAACCGACCGGGTGAGAGCAAGACCCCCGTTCAAACCGTGCGTGCGGATTTCCCGCACACGGCTTACCGGTGGTCGCTCGGGTCGCCGCATTACGCGGCCTCCGGATACTGAATCGTGCCGCGCAGGCGATAGAGTCCCAGGGCCTCGAAGAAGGGACGGTCCCAGGTATCGGCCCGGCCGCCGCGGAGACGCGTGCCCACCCGCTTGAAGAGCAGGCCTCGCAGACGTTCCTCGACGTACGTGTCGATCTGGATAAACTTGACCGCCGCATTGCCCGTGCGGAAGTACTGGCCCCAGCCGCGGAGTACGGGATTCAGGTCCGCGACCACGCGGCGGAGATCCTCGTGACACCGCGCCCGAAGGGTCAGGGCTCGCACACGCGCCCGCACCCGCGCCATCGCACGTTGCGACGGCTCCCGGTGGAGATAGAAGACGCGGCGATGCGTCCGCTCCCATACCGGACCGCTCATGCGCTTGCGCAGGTGACAGCCGAGGAAGTCGAAGCCCTCGCGTCCGCGCGAGAGATCGACCAGCCTCGTCTTCTCCGGATGCAGCTCCAGCCCGAGACGCGTGAGCACGGTGCTCACCCGTCGCCGGGTTTCCTCGACCGCCGCCTTTGTGTCACACACCACCACAAAGTCGTCGGCATAGCGGACGAGCGTGCCGAGCTGCGCACACCGGTCCTCCCAGAGCCGGTCGAGGACATGCAGGTAGATGTTCGAGAGCAACGGCGAGATCACGCCGCCTTGCGGAGTGCCGGCGGTGGTCGCCGACCACTGGCCCTCCTCCATCACCCCTGCTGCGAGCCATTGCCGCAGCAGCTTCAGCACCCGCCGATCCGAGACGCGCCGTCCTACCAGCGTGAGGAGCTTCTGGTGATCGATGCTGCCGAAGTAGTCACGGATGTCCGCATCGAGCACGTGGTTCCCACCACGCGCGCCCCGCACGCGCAGCGTTTCCAGTGCCTGCGTGGCGCTCCGCTTCGGCCGGAAGCCATACGACGAGACGCGGAAGTCCGCCTCGAAGATCGGCTCCAGCACGAGCGTCGCCGCCATCTGTGCCACTCGGTCTCGGACCGTTGGAATGCCGAGCGGCCGCTGACGGCCATCGGCCTTCGGGATGTACTGCCGCAGGACCGGCTGCGGCCGATACGTGCCGGCGCGCAGTACGTCGCCAAGCTCGCTGATCATGCGCTCGACGCCATACTGCTCGACCTCGATGAGCGTCTCGCGATCGACGCCCGCCGCGCCGCGGTTCCGTTTCACCCGCCGCCACGCTTCCTGGAGGACGTCACTCCGCCAGATCCGATCCATCAGCGCGTGGAAGCGGCGCTCCGGGGATCGCTTGGCCGCGACCCAGAGTCGACGTTGCAATTGGCGCACTTTGTCGATGGGCGGATGCCCACCGGGGGAGTTCGCACCGGGCCTGCCGGGCATGCCCTCGCGCGTGCTTGCGCCGCCGACGTGACCACCGCAGGGACCCTTCGCTCCGACCGCGTTATTCGTCGCGGCCCTCGACGCTACTATGATCCCCTCGGACGCCCGCTGCGCGCGACTCGCTTTCGCCATCGGCTTATACGAGCCGCGCTGCCCCGACCCGGGCCGCGCAGACGGGCCTCTCGTGTTCCGTTCCTCTCCCTGCACACGTGCTGCGCCCTCTACCCCGCCGAGACCCATCACACGTGCGCCGCCGGACTGGGGCGTGATGGACATGGCCTTCGCCGCGACATGACCGGCTCGGCTCTCGGATTGTGAATCTGTCGAGGCTGCAGGCTTCACTTGATGTTGCGGCCCGCGTGCTGGCTCCCTCCGAAGAGGCTCTTGACACCCCGCTCGGGCCACCGGCTTCTCGGCCGATGCCTGGGGTCTGCTACTCGGCGCTCCGGCGCTTACCGAGACGGGACTTGCACCCGCAGGAGAAGAACAGCGTGAAGCAGACGGTACTCTGTCTCCTTCTTCACGACGCACCATGAACCGATTTTAGTCGCTCATGCTTACGAGGTTCTCGCTGCTCGGTTCCCGCCTCTGCCAAGGCTTCGGCGAGGTCTCGCCGGAGCACTTCGAGCGTAGCCGGAGGTGTGAAGTTCAGGTCCGGCTTTAGCCCTTCGTCGCGGAGCACGATATGTCGCTCCGGAAAACCGGCTTTCCTGAACGAGACTCAGCCTCCGCCGCCGGCGG
>DATBMB010000059.1:0-11025 GCA_036555035.1 Burkholderiales bacterium
TCCGGAAAGTGTAGGCAAACGGCAGGCGCAGCACGGCGACGCTCTCCTCGCCGATCTTGTAGTAGCCGGTGCCGTAGACCGAGGCGTAATACCAGTTGAACAGGTGATCGACGTCCTGCGCGCTCTGCTGGACCTGCGCGCGCGTCTGCGCGAAGGCCGGCGGCGTCAGCGCAAGCGCGGCGATTGCCGCGAGAACCGCGCAAATACGCGCACCGTCGCTCGTCACGGCGTCACCGCCGGAGTCGGAAGTAGATCTCGGGCAGCTTGTTCGGCAGCGAGTTGATGTGATCGAGCACGAGGTAATGCCCGCGCCCGAAGATCTGCGGCAGGTACTGGTTCGCCATGGTGTCCACGGTGATGCAGAACGGGTGCACGCCGCGCGCCACCGCTTCCTTCACCGCCATGCGCGTATCTTCGTGCAGGTAGCGCCGGTCGCCGCCGTCGTCGTAGTCCTCGGGCCGGCCGTCGGAAAGGATCAGCAGGAGCCGGCGTCGGCTCTCGATGCCCTCGAAGCAGGCGGTGGCATGCCGGATCGCCGCCCCCATGCGCGTCGCGAGCCGCCCCGACATGCCGCCGATCTGGCTGCGGACCTCCTGCGAGAGCGGCTGCTCGAAATCCTTGATGGTGTAGTAGCTGACGTTGTCGCGGTACTTGGAGCAGAAGCCGGCGATCGAGTAGGCGTCGCCCACCTCCTCCATGCTCTCCGCGAAGAGCAGCACGCCCGCGCGCACGCGGTCCACCAGCCGCCCGCCGCCCTCGGGCAGGTGCTGCATGATGGAGGTCGACATGTCAGCGAGGAGCGTCACCGCGATCTCGCGCTGGCGCATCTCGCGCCGCTTGTAGATCGCGGGCTTGGGCGAGCGCCCGGCGTGGCGCTCCACGACGTAGCTCACCACCGCGTTCAAATCCATGTCCTCGCCGTCGAGCTGGCGCAGTTGCGGCGCCATGCGCGTGGGCTTCTGCGCCTGGATCGCCTTCTTCAGGCGCTTCAGCGCCACCGCGTACTGGTTCATCAGGCGGTTGGTCTCGGTGATGTTCGATTCCGCGAGCTTGCGCTCCTGCACCCAGCTCCAGTTGCGCTTGTAGCGCGCCTCGCGGTAGTCCCATTCCGGGTACGCGGTTCCCTTGTCGGATGAGCCCGCGTCGCGCCGCTGTTCCTCGGAGCGGCCCGAGGCGCGCGTGGAAGCGCCGCTGGAGTCGCCGAAGCCCGCGATTTCCTGGCGCTTGCCGCCGTCGCGCTCGTCGCCGCTCTCCGCGTTCTGCGGCGTCTCGTTCTGCTCCTCGCCGCCATCCTGCGGGCGCTTCTCGCCCTCGGCGCCGGAGCGGGTCTGCTGCCGCTGCTGGTTCTCATCCTCCTGCGGATGCGCGAGGCGCGTGGTGTTGGGGCCGCGCCCCGGCAGGTAAGCCGCGTGGAACGCCTCGAGATCGGACACCGGCGGCAGGCCGTCCGCGGTGTAGATCCGGGTGGCGATGCGCCACGCGTCTGCAACCGTGGCGGAGGGCTCGAGCAGCGGCGCGAAGCGCTCGTCGCGCACCCCGTCATTGCCATACTGGTCAATGAGCGCCGCGAGCGCCTGCCCGATGCTGGCGACCGCCAGGCCGTAGTAGACGCCGGTCTCCGGATGGCGCGCACCCGAGCGCGCGGTCGCGAGCATCCGCTGCAGGTAGTTCGGCACCAGTTGCTGGATGCGGTAATCGACCCGCAGGTCCTCGCACAAGTCGAAGATCAGCTGAAAGCGCAGCGCGTCGTCCCCGTAGCGCGCGTAGAGCGGCGCCCAGGACACCGGCCCCGCTTCGGGAAACTCCACGCCCGCCGCGCCGAAGAGCGCCTTCATCGCCAGCCGGTCGAAGGTTCCGAAGCGCATGTGGCCCGCCGCGTGCAGGGCCGCCAGCACCGCCTCGTCGCGATTGGGCATCACCGCCGGGAAATAGATCCCGCGGCCGTCGGTCTCGACGAACGGCCTGCCCTTCTCCGGCGACCAGCTGCCTTCCTTCAGGTCGAACCCGTGGCCGTACCAGACATCCAGCAGCATGTAGAGCAGGCGGTTGCGGTCGGCGAGCCGGAAGCCGGGCAGCTGGTCGAGCAGCAGGGCAAGGCTCTCCTCGGACTCGAGGCGGAAGTAGGCCTCGCCGCGCGCGCGGCCCGCCTGCATGATGTCGGCGCCGCGCATCGCCCAGGGCAGGACCGCCTGGGCGCCCAGGAGGTTGCGCACGCGGATGCCGCCCGCGAGATAGGTTGCGAGCAGGAGCTTCCTCGTCTCGAACAGCTCCTCCGCCGGCTGCGTCAGCTGCTCGATGCCGGTGATGCCCTGGCGGCCGGAGAGATCCACCACCGGCGTCGTGAAATAGGCGCAGCCGCTGTCGACCTGGCGCTCGCACCACACGAACCCGATCTCGGCCCAGCGCCGCTCGCCGGCGTGCCCGAGCGAGCCGTAGGCGCGCGGGAGGTTCGCCATGAAGCCCTCGAGCGCGCGCCATGCGCCGCGCCAGCGGGTGAACTGCAGTGCCTGCTCCGTCCAGGGCGCGACCGTCTCGGACACCCGCTCCGCCTCGCGCGAGCCGCGGATGAAGGCCTTGCCGGCCTCTCGGTCGTAGTCGAAGAGCCTGCGGCAGGCGGCGATCCAGGCGAGCGCCACCTCCTCGCCGTGGGGGCGGATCTGCGGCAGCACCTGCTCGAGCTCGCGGTGCGCGAGCGTGCTCGAATCGCGGAGCTGGGCGAGCTGCTCCTCGATCGACTGCTGTGCGGAGCGGGTCATATCCCGTTCATGCGGGAATGGGCGTCATGCCATTCTCGCGCTGGACATTTCCCCTCGCCCTCAGGGAGAGGGGGAAGGGGTGAGGGTGGTGCTAAGCACATCTACGTGCCGAAATGCGCCTGCACGATCTCCATCAGCGCTTCGGCGAGCTCCTCGTCGTCGGTGATGGGATTCACCATCGCCACCTGGCAGGCGGCGACGGGGTCAAGCCCGGCGTTCATCATGTTGGCGGCGTACACCAGCGCCCGCGTCGACGCGGACTCTTCCAGCCCGTGGTCCTTCAGCAGTCGCGCCTTGCGTCCGGCGGTGACCAGCTGGTGGACCAGCTCGGGCGAGATGCCGGGCGCCTCCTTCAGCACGATCTTGCGCTCGATCTCCTCCTGCGGGAAATCGAAGTTGATGGCGACGAAGCGCTGCTTGGTCGAGGGCTTGAGGTCCTTCAGCACCGTCTGGTAGCCGGGGTTGTAGGAGATCACCAGCATGAAGTCGTCGTGCGCCTCGACCTCCTGGCCCTTCTTCTCGATCGTGAGCCGCCTCCGGTGATCGGTGAGGGAGTGGATCACGACGGTCGAATCCGTGCGCGCCTCCACGATCTCGTCGAGGTAGCAGATCGCGCCGGCCTTCACCGCGCGCGTGAGGGGGCCGTCCTGCCACACGGTTTCCGCGCCTTCGAGGAGGAAGCGGCCGACGAGGTCCGAGCTGGTCAGGTCCTCGTGGCAGGAGACGGTGACGAGCGGGCGCTTGAGCTGGAACGCCATGTACTCGAGAAAGCGCGTCTTGCCGCAGCCGGTGGGGCCCTTCAGCATCACCGGCAGGCGCTTCTTGTAGGCGGCCTCGAACACCGCGATCTCGTTGCCCTGAGGCTCGTAATAGGGCGCGACGTCGTCGGGCTGCGGCGCCTGGACGATGTCGCGCTCGACGCCGCGCAGGCGATTCACTGCTGTCTTCATCGATACCCCGTCAGATCAGCCGCCGTCCCCTCATCCCTTCCCCTTCTCCCGAGTGGAGAAGGGAAGGTTCGAGCCTCCCCTCTCAGCTAGGGAGAGGGGCGGGGGTGAGGATGGTGCCAAGAAGTTCAATAGATACCGTCA
Source organism: Burkholderiales bacterium (assembly GCA_036555035.1). Classification (GTDB taxonomy): domain Bacteria; phylum Pseudomonadota; class Gammaproteobacteria; order Burkholderiales; family SG8-41; genus SG8-41. The sequence continues at coordinate 3,848 of DATBMB010000059.1, forward strand.
TTGTACGGCACGCGCCGTGGCAGGGGAACATCCGTGTTGATTGGACACCGGACCGGGCCCCGAATTCGGCCGGCCCTACAGCACGACCGGCCGGTCGGGCAACTCGTCGGGATTGTCGCGCCGCGGGGGGAAGTGTTTTGCGAGCAGCTGCGTGATTTCCTCGATGCCCTCCAGCACGCCCTGCTCGAAGCGGCGCGCGCGAAACGCCTCCTCCATGCGGCGGCAGATCGCATCCCACTGCCCGGGCCCCACCTTCGCGTTGATGCCGCGGTCGCAGACGATCTCGATATCACGATCCGCGAGCTGCAGGTAGATCAGCACTCCGCTGTTCTCCTCGGTGTCCCACACGCGCAGCCGCGAAAACGCTTCGTGTGCGCGCTGGCGCGGCGTGGTGCCCCTGAGCAGCGGCATGAGATCGAGCCCGGCCTCGATCGCGACGCGCAGCTCGCCCCGGTGCGCGGCCTCCGAGCGCCCGATTGCGTCCTCGATGCGCTTCAGGGCTGCACGCGGAAACGCGCGGTATGTCAGCCAGTCCGGCACGAGCAGGTGCTTGAGAATGCGCGTGATGGCCATTACCAGCTCCCGGAAGCTCCGCCGCCGCCCGAGCTGCCGCCGCCCCCGCTGAATCCGCCCCCGCCGGAGGACCAGCCGCCTCCACCCGAGGACCACCCGCCGCCGGAGGACCATCCCCGCCCGGAGCGGCCGGCCGCGTCGATGAAGAGACTGATGATGAACGCGACGATGCCGACGGCCATCGCGACCGCCAGGCCCGCCAGCAAGTAACCCAGGATTCCGGCAGCAACGCCGGCCACCCCGGACCCGGCCACGCGCCCCAGCAGTGAATGCAGCAGCTGGCTCATCATGGCCAGGATGATGAACGCGACGAAGAGCCCCTCGCCGCTCCAGCCGGTCCCGGCGGCCGGGGTGCGCCGGGGCGGCGGCATGGATTCACCCTCGATCAGCCTGATGATCCGATCCGCTCCTGCACTGATCCCGGCATGGAAGTTTCCCTGCTTGAACGCCGGCACGATTTCCTCCTCGACGATGCGCTTCGCGATCGCGTCGGGTATCGCGCCTTCCAGCCCGTAGCCGACCTCGATGCGCAGCTTCCGGTCGTTCTTTGCGATGACCAGCAGGACTCCATCGTCCACGCCCTTGCGGCCGAGCTTCCACCGATCGAAGACGCGGATGGCGTACTGCTCGACCGTCTCGGGCTGCGTCGTCGGCACCAGCAGCACCGCGAGCTGGCTCCCCTTGCGCGATTCGAGCGCCGCGAGCTTCTGCTCGAGCGCGGCGCGCTGCTCGGCGCTAAGGGTGCCGGTAAGGTCGGTGACGCGTGACCTGAGCGGCGGCACTGGAACTTCCGCCGCGGACGACAGCGGCGCAAGCACCATCGCTGCCGCGAGCAGCGCCCGCGACAGCAATCTCGTCACCATGGGAAGCTACTTCGCGCCGGCCTTGCCGAAATCGACCTTGGGCGGCTGCGCGATCGCTTTTTCGTTCTCGACCGTGAACTGCGGCTTTTCCTTGAAGCCGAAGATCATCGCGGTGAGGTTGGTGGGAAACTGCACTACAACGGTGTTGTATCCCTGCACCGCCTTGATGTAACGGTTGCGCGCCACGGTGATCCGGTTTTCCGTTCCTTCGAGCTGCGCCTGCAAGTCGCGGAAGTTCGCGTCCGACTTGAGCTGCGGGTAGTTTTCGACCACCACCATCAGGCGGGACAGCGCGGAGGACAACTCCCCCTGCGCGGCCTGGAACCGGGTGAACGCCTGCGGATCGTTCACGAGCTCGGGCGTCGCCTGGATCGAGCCGACCTTGGCCCGCGCGTTGGTGACGCCAAGCAGCACCGCCTGCTCCTGGCCGGCGAAGCCCTTTACCGTCTCGACGAGATTGGGAATGAGGTCGGCCCGCCGCTGGTATTGGTTGACCACCTCGGCCCAGGCCGCCTTGATGCTCTGGTCCCCGGCCTGCATCGTGTTGTAGCCGCAGCCGGACAGGAGCACAACCGTCGCGGCCGCCGCAATCGCAAGTAGTCGCTTGAACATGTCCACCCTCCCTATCGGGCCTTGCGCTTATGTTGAGGCGGTTTCCCCGGTTTGCAAGCTCTTCATCGTACGCACCGCGAACAAAAGATCCTCCCACGACTTGGCCTTGTCGGTGAGGTTCCTCAACAAGTAGGCCGGATGATAGGTGACGATGAGGGGAATGCCGCGGTAGCGGTGGATCTTGCCCCGCATGCTGCCGACGCTGGCGTCGCTCGCGAGGAGATTCGCCGCCGCCACCCGGCCGAGCGCGATGATCAGCTTCGGCCGTATCAGCTCGATCTGGCGGTGCAGGTACGGCTCGCATTGCAGCGCCTCGTGCGGCTCGGGGTTGCGGTTGCCGGGAGGGCGGCATTTGAGAATGTTCGCTATGTACACATTCTCCCCGCGCTTCATGCCGATTGCCACAAGCATGTTGTCGAGCAGTTTCCCGGCCTGGCCGACGAACGGCTCGCCCTGCGCGTCCTCGTCCGCCCCCGGGCCCTCGCCCACGAACAGCCAATCGGCGGATTCATCGCCGACGCCGAAGACGGTCTTCTTGCGCGACGCGTGCAGCGGGCAGTCCCGGCAGCCGGCCACGCGCGCCTTGAGCTCGGGCCACTCCATGCGCATGATCGTCGCGCGCCGGTCGCCCGGGTCCGATTCGCCTGACCTGAGCTCCGGCGACGGGTGACGCGTGACGGGTTCTTCCGCCACCTGCGGTTCTTGAGCAGGGTCGGCAGCAGGCCGGTTGCGCAGGTACCAGACCGGCGCCAGCCCCATTTCTTCCAGCATCAGCTCACGACGCGTCTTCACTGGAGCTCGAGCTGCAGCACGATGGCATCCTCGCGGCCGTCTCCCGCGGGATAGTAGCTGCGGCGCGTCGCGACCTCGGTGAAGCCCGCGGCCAGGTAGAGCGCGCGCGCGGCCTCGTTGGAAGGACGCACCTCCAGAAGTATCCGGGTCGCCCCCGATTCGCGTGCGAGCTGGAGCACGAATCCGAGCACCTCGCGCCCGATCCCGCGGCGCTGCCACGGCGCAGCCACGCTCAGGTTGAGCAGGTGCGCCTCTCCGGCGCCGGTCGCCGCTACGCAATAGCCGGCGATCTCCCCGCCGCATTCCGCAATCCAGCAGTGGTAGCCCGCTTCGAGCGAGTCGCTGAAGTTGCCGCGGGTCCAGGGATGGGGATAGATCGCCTGCTCGATCGCGACCACCGCATCGAGGTCGGCGCCGGTCATGCGGCGATAACGGGGGATTAGATCAAGCCGTGCGCTCATCGGTTTTCAGTGCCACCCGGTCGCGGAGGTAGACGGGAACTGCCTGCTCCGCGGCGACCGTCCGCCCCGCTTCGAACTCGCCCGCCGCGAGCCGCGCGATGTCGCGGGCATGCGGAAACACCTCCGGCATGATAGCCGAGAGCCGCCCATCATAGCGCCGCTCGAGCGCCGCCCGGTGCGCTCCGAATCCGCTGCCGCAGCCGGTCCACGAGCCCGCGGGCAGCGGCGGCGTGTCCGCCGGCGCACAGAGGCTGGGCGCGTGCACGGCCCGCCAGCCCGTGGCCGATCGGGCATACGCCGCGTGGTAGATCTCCCCCATCCGCGCATCGAGGCAGCAGACCGCGCGCTCCGGGCGCGCCGCTTCGGCGAGCGCAAGCAGCGTGCTCACGCCGACCACCCGCAGGCCGGCGCCGAAGGCGAGACCCTGCGTCACTCCGCAGCCGATGCGCAGCCCGGTGAAGGAGCCCGGTCCTTCGCCGAAGGCAATGCCGTCCAGGTCCCTGACCGCGATGCCGTGGCGCCCGAGCAGCTCGTCCACCATGGGCAGCAGCAGCTCGGAATGGCGCTGCCCGGCGTGGGCCTCGCGCGCGTCGACCGTCCCGTCGCGCCACAGGGCGACCGAGCAGTATTCGGTGGACGTGTCGAGCGCGAGGATCTTCATGCGTCCCGGGAATTTTATCCCGGCCATCGCGCCAGCGTATAATCCGCCCCCCATGCGCGAATACAGGATCGCTGCGATTCCCGGCGACGGCATCGGCGTCGAAGTGATCGCCGCCGGGCTCAAGGTGCTCGCAGTCCTGGCGCAGCGCGACGGCGGCTTCCGGCTCGAGGTCGAGCACTTCCCGTGGAGCAGCAACTACTACCTCGAGCACGGCCATTACATCCCCGAGGGCGGCCTCGAGCGGTTGCGCCAGTTCGACGCGATATTCTTCGGCGCGGTCGGCGCCCCGGAGGTGCCCGACCACGTCTCGCTGTGGGGCCTGCGGCTGCCGATCTGCCAGGGCTTCGATCAATACGCCAACGTGCGGCCGGCGCGCGTGCTGCCGGGGGTGCGCAGCCCGCTTGCGAACGGGGAAGCAATCGACTGGGTGATCGTGCGCGAGAACTCCGAGGGCGAGTACTCCGGCAGCGGCGGGCGCGCGCACCGCGGGCTTCCCGAGGAGGTCGCTACCGAGACCTCGGTATTCACCCGGGCGGGGGTCCTGCGCATCCACCGCTTCGCCTTCGAGCTCGCGCGCACCCGCCCGCGCAAGCACCTGACGCTCGTCACCAAGTCGAATGCCCAGCGCCACGGCATGGTGATGTGGGACGAGATCTTCCACGAGGTCGCGCGCGGCTATCCCGACGTCGCGACGCAGCGCGTGCTGGTGGACGCCATGACGACGCTGATGGTGGGCAAGCCCCGGACCCTCGACACCATCGTCGCCACGAATCTCCACGCCGACATCCTGTCCGACCTCGCCGCGGCGCTCTCCGGCAGCCTCGGCATCGCGCCGACGGCCAACCTCAATCCCGAGCGCAGGTTCCCCTCGATGTTCGAGCCGATCCACGGCTCGGCCTTCGACATCGCCGGCAAGGGCATCGCCAACCCCATAGGCACCTTCTGGACCGCATCCATGATGCTCGAGCACCTGGGCGAGCCGGACGCGGCGCGGCGCCTCTTGGGCGCGATCGAAGCCGTCACCGCCCGGCGCATCCACACGCCCGACCTGGGCGGCGAGGCGACCACCGGGATCGTGACCGAGGCAGTCTGCGACAGCCTGTAGCGCCCCCGCGACGCGGGGCGCTGGTACAATACGACGCGTGAAGCAATACCTCGAGTACTTCGAATCGTTCGTCGTCATCGTGCTGGTGCTGTTCGGGATCGGCGGGTTCTCCTACCACCTGTTCCGGGACAACGGCTGGGTCGAGAAGGCGCTCGGCAACCTCTGGGACGTCAGCATCCAGTATCCCCTTATCATGCTGCCGGTCATCGTGGGCGCGGTCGTCCTCTTCAGGACCTGGAACGCGGCACGCATCGCGCACGGCCGCGCCACGAACCTCCCCGACCTCTTCATCTACGCCTTGATGGCGTCGGGCGCCGTCTTCCTCGGCCGCTATTTCTACCTCGGCTATTTCTAGGCCGCGTGAACGATGCGCCGGGTGACGAGCGCGTCCACCTTCTCCGCGCGATAGCCCAGGCCTGCAAGCAGCTCGCGGGTATGCTCGCCCACCCGGGGAAGGTCGAGCCGGGTGCCGAAGCGCACGCCGTCCATCTCGATCGGCAGGTTCGGCACCTTGGTCTTTGTCCCGTTGGGCAGCGTGATCGGTGTCAGGCCCCCTGACGCGTTGAGGTGGGGATCGTCGAAGAGGTCGTCCGGCTTCGCGATCGGCGCGAAGGGCAGGCCCAGCGACTCGCAGCGGTCCATCAGCTCCTGCTTCCCCATCTTCGCGAAGATCCCGGAGACGATCGGAAGGATGCGCGGGCGCGCCTCGACGCGCTGCGGATTGGTGGCAAGCGCGGGGTCGGCCAGCAGATCCGCGAGGCCGAATGAATCGCAGAAGATCTTCCACTGGGTGTCGGTCACCACGCCCACGAACACCAGCTCGCCCTCGCGGGTCCGGAAGTTGTCGTAGATCGCCCAGGCGCGGATGCGGTCGGGCATCGGCGGCACGGGCTTGCCGCTCGCCAGGCCCTCCATCATGTGCTGCGCGACAAGAAACGCGTTGTTCTCGAACAGCGCGCTCTGCACATATTGACCTTTGCCCGTGCTTTTCAGCTGGTGCAGCGCCGCGAGGATCGCGATCGCCCCGAACATGCCGCCCATCACGTCGTTGACCGAGGCCCCCGCGCGCAGCGGTCCGTGGCGCCCGCCCGTCATCCAGGCGAGCCCGCCCATCATCTGCACCACCTCGTCGAGGCCGGTGCGATGCTCGTACGGTCCGGCGAGAAAGCCCTTCATCGAGCAGTAGATCAGCTCCGGCTTGATTTTCTTCAGCGCCTCGTAGCCGAAGCCGAGCTTGTCCATCGCGCCGGGCCGGAAGTTCTCCGTAAGCACGTCGGCGCTGGCGATCAGCTTCAGCACCGCCTCGCGGCCTTCCGGCGCCTTCAGATCCACCGCGAAGCTCTTCTTGTTGCGGTTGTAGGTCGGAAAGAAGCCGGCGCCGGACGCGACGAGCTTGCGCGTGTGGTCGCCCTCGAGCGGCTCGACCTTGATCACCTCGGCGCCGAGGTCGGCAAGCACCAGGCCGCAGGTCGGGCCCATCACCACGTGGCAGAACTCGGCCACGCGGATGCCCTCGAGCGGAAGCTTCTGCGCCACGGCCGCCACCTACTTCTTCGCGGCCAGGATCTCCTTGAGACCGCGCATCGCCGCCCAGTAGCCGAAGATGCCGAAGCCGGTGACCACGCCGCGGCAGCCGGGCGCGACCTCCGAGACCCGCCCGCGCCGCGCCGGGTTGGTCATGTGCAGCTCGATCGTCGGGAACTTCACCTGCGCGATCGCCGCGGTCAGCGCCGGGTAGCCGGTGGTGAAGCCGGCCGGGTTGATGATCGCGGCGTCCACGCCCGCCTCGTGCGCGGCGTAGAGCTTGTTGATGATCGCGCCCTCGATGTTGGAGTGGAAGATCTCGACCTTGACGCCCAGCTCCGCCGCGTACTTGCGGATGTGCTTGTCGTACTCCGGCAGCTTCATCGGGCCGAACACCTCGATCTGCGCCTTGCCGCGCATGTTCATGCCGGCGCCGTGGATGACGAGAAACTTGGGCATCGCGTCGTTCTCCTGTAAGGTAAGCCCACACTTTACTGGAGGAGGAGCCTTATGACCATCAAGCGCCACAATCCCGGCCCCGTGCTGTGCCGCGCCGTCGAGCACGGCGGGCTGGTCTACGTCGCCGG
>DATBMB010000076.1:0-13193 GCA_036555035.1 Burkholderiales bacterium
TTCACGAAGGGCGGCCATCCACCCATGATCGTTTTCGTGCCCATCGTTCTGATCATGTGGGCCGTCGGGCACACGGTAGTCTGGGGAGTCGGGTGGCTCGCCGCCAGGGGCCGGCACATTGCGAGCGAAGCCGGTCGAGAGGGCGAACCGTGGCCTGCTGGCCTCCGGCTTGCTCTAGTTCCTACCGGCGTTGCCGGACTGATCGGAATATTTCAGCTTCTCATGACGGCGCTTGAGGGCGGGCTGTATCCGTATCACTACGCAAGTGAATGGGTGATGATGCTGGCTGTGTGGGCCGTTCACGGCGTGTGCTTTGGCGGCCTGCTGTTGCGGCGACGGTGGTCCCGCCCCCTGAGTGCAATGCTCGCATTTGGATGGGCCCTGCTGCTCGCTTCGCAGATTGTGGAGCATCTGCCCCGTAAGGCCTCCTCGGACATAACGGGACTCTTGATCCTCTTCGGATTGCTGCTGCTCGTAGTGTTCCTTGGTCTTCATCTCGTCGCGTCACGCAAGATCAAAGCGTTCCTGGCGCATTAATTGTTCGCGCGATGATGTACAAGCTGACGATCAAGCACGAGCCCTCGTGCCTGCACGTTTTCGTCACCGGCCTGAACAGCTGGGAGAACGTCCAGTAGGTAATCCGGCGCGGCGCGTCCGGCCTTACCGAACGATGATCGTGACGTTGAAGTCTCCGCGCACGAGCGACACCGAGTAGCCGCCCTTCACCGCGCCCGCCGCCTTCTGGAACTGGGCGAGCGTCTGCACCCGGCGGCGGTTGACGGCGTAGATGATGTCCGCGGGCCGGAAGCCCGCCATCCACGCGCGGCTCGCCTGCTCGACGTCGGCCACCACCAGGCCGCCGCCCTTGAGCCTCTGGTAGAGCGGGCTGCCGCGCTCGATCTCAACCACGCTCATGCCCGGCAGCTGCGGCACGACCTTGCCTTCGGTGCTGGCCGCATCCTGCGGCGGCGCGATGGTCGCGCGGATGTTGCGCGCCTCTCTCCCGCGCAGCACGCGCAGCTCGATTTCCTCGCCCACCGGCGTCAATCCCAGCCGCGCGCGCAACTCGGCGGCCGCGCGCACCGGCTTCCCGCCGAGCGCGATGACGACATCGCGCTCGCGCAAACCCGCCTTCTCCGCGGGCGAGCCGGCCTGGACGCCCGCGATCACCACGCCCTCGGCAGCGGCGACGCCGAGCTTCTTGGCGATGTCGGGCGTGAGATCCACCATGTCGATACCCAGGCGCCCGCGCCGGACCTCGCCGAAGCGCACGATCTGCGCGAGCACGCCGCGCGCCATGTTGGAGGGCACCGCGAAGCCGATCCCGACGTTGCCGCCCGATGGGCCGATGATCGCGCTATTGATGCCGACCAGCTCGCCGCGCAGGTTGATGAGCGCGCCGCCCGAGTTTCCGGGGTTGATCGAGGCATCGGTCTGGATGAAGTCCTCGAAGCCCTCCGGCGAGAGCCCGCTCCTGCCGAGCGCGCTCACGATGCCCGAGGTCACCGTTTGCCCGATGCCGAACGGGTTGCCGATCGCGATCACGTAATCGCCGACCTGCAGCGTGTCGGAGTCCCCGATGCGGATTGCCGAGAGCCCCTTTGCCTCGATCTGGAGCACGGCGATGTCGGTGCCGGGATCGGTGCCCACGAGCTTTGCCTGCAGCTGGCGGCGGTCCTTCAGCGTGACGACCACCTGCTCGGCGTTGCGGATCACGTGGTGGTTGGTGATCACGTAGCCGCGCCCCGCGTCCACGATCACCCCCGAGCCCGCTGCCTGCTCCTGCTGCTGCGGCCGGTCGGGCAGGTTGAAGAAGCGGCGGAAGAACGGATCGGCGAACAGCGGGTTCGCCTCGATCGGCGAGCGCGTGATGACCGAGATGTTCACCACCGCCGGGGTGACTTCATTGACGAGCGGCGCAAGCGTCGGCAGACCGCGGGCGTCCGTTTGCGGCTGCGCCGCGGCCGGCGCCGCAACGAGCAGCGCGAATGCGCTGAAGGCAAGCAAATGCAGTTTACGACGCATGGACTTCAATTCTAGACCTCACCCAACAGGTGGAGAGGGCTGATGGGAATTAGTTCCCGCTATTTTAGAATCCGGAAGAGATTGTTGAAGTCGTCCGTCCACACGCCCAGGCCCTTGATGTCCTCGATCTCGCTTGTGAACTTCGCAATCTCGGCGCGCTCGAGCAGCGCCTTGTCGCGCGTCACGAGCACCCAGTCCGTGCGGGCGAGGTCGCTCTCCTCGGCGTCGTCCGCGATCAACGCGACGTGCAGTTCGCGCTCGGCGGCGATGCGCTGCACCACCGGCGCGAGATCGAGGAAGCGGTTGGTGACGTGGAACGCGATGATGCCGGCGGGCTTCAGGTGCCGGAGATAGACCTCCAGAGCCTCGCGCGTGATGAGATGGACCGGGATCGAGTCGCTCGAGAACGCGTCGACGACGAGTACGTCGTACTCCTGGGGCGGCTCGCGCTCCATGGAGAGCCGCGCGTCACCCAGGACATGCTCGATCTTCGCGCCGCTGTCCGCGAGAAAGGTGAACTCGCGCTCCGCGACGGTCACCACCTGCGGATTGATCTCGTAGAAGCGATAGACATCGCCCGGGCGCCCGTAGAGCGCGAGCGTCCCGGTGCCGAGCCCCACCACGCCCACGCGCAGCGCGGAGCCCTCGAGGGCCTTGAGCGCGCGCCCGATGCCGGAGGTCGCTCCGTAGTAGGTGGTCGGCTCGTTTCTCCTTCCCGCCGCGCGGTACTGCTCGCCGTGCATGATCACGCCGTGCACGAGGCGGCGCACGGCGTCGTTCTCGCCCTCGGCGCCGATGTCCTTCACGCGCAGCGTTCCGTAGAAATTGCGGGTCATGACGCGCGTGTCGCGGGCGAGATAGTCGATGTAGGCATAGACATGGTAGCCGGCGAACCCGACCGCGGCGAGCATCAGCATCGGCACCGCGGAATGCATGAGGCGCGTGAGCCAGGCGGCGATCAGCAGCGTCGCGATGAGCCCCACCCCGAACTCGTAGTAGGTATTGAAAACCTTGACCGAGAGGAGGCCCACCGCGATGCCACCGAGCGCGCCGCCCAGCGCCACCATGAGATAGAAGCTCGTGAGGTGGCGCGGCGCGGGCTTGCGCGCCGCGAGCTCGCCGTGAAAGAACATGCACATCACGAAGAGCCCGACCAGGTTGAGCGGCACCGCCTCCTTGATTTCCATGATGCCGCGCTCCTCGTGCAGCGCCCACGCCATCGCGCACACGACCGCGGCGAGCGGCACGATGAAGATGCGCCGCTGGTACCAGCCGCGCCCCTCGAAGCACAGGATGAAGGTGACGAGGTAGAGCGTGAGCGGCAGGATCCACAGGAACGGCACGGATGCGATGTCGTGCGTGATGTGGTTGGTCACGGCGAGGAGCATCAACGCGCCCATGCCCGAGAGCAGCAGCCACGCGGCGTAGTCGCCCGGCCCTGGCGCCGGACCCTCATCGGGCGCCGCGGCTTCGCGCGCGCCGGCGGCTACACCCCCGCGCAAGCTGTACCAGGCGGACGCGGCGCACAGCGCGACGAACGCGACGTAGGCCGCGCTCCAGCCCCACGACTGGGCGGCCGTCGTGATCCAGGGCTCGAACGCGAACGGATACGAAGCGAGCGCGATCAGCGAGCCGAAGTTGGACAGCGCGAACAGCCGGTACACCGTGCCCGCGGGAAACGTGCGCGCGAACCACGCCTGCACCAGCGGACCGGTGGTGGACAGCAGGAAATAGGGCAGCCCGATGGTGGCCGCCAGCAATCCCAGGATGCGCCAGGTCGGGTCCTCGTCGCCGGCGGGCTTCCAGCCCGCGTCCGCGATGATGGGGAGCGAGGCGAGGCTCGCGGCGAGGAGCACGAAGTGCAGGACAACCTGCGTGCGCGCGGCGAGCCTGCGCGTGGTCCAGTCCGAGTACGCGTAGCCCGCGAGCAGCAGCACCTGGAAGAACACTAGGCAGGTCGTCCACACCGCGGCCGAGCCGCCGAACCACGGCAGGATCTGCTTCGCGATGATGGGCTGGACCAGGAACAGCAGGAACGCGCTCGTGAAGATCGTGAGGGCGTAGAGAATCATCAGGCGGGCGCGCGCGAAAAAGCGCGTATTATACGGGGCCGCCGCGCGGCCAGGTGTGATTCATAACGGATGCGTGATAGGTGATGGGAGCGTGCTGCGCCAGAACGGCCTGGTACCCGTTTGCGTTGACGGCCGTGCTGTCGTGGAGCGGTGACGCACGCGCGGTGTGCCCGAGCCACGAGATGGTCAACGCGATCCTGCGCTTCCAGGAGGCGAAAGAGCCGGTGCGCGGCCTGCGCACGGACCTCTCCATGCGCGATGCCGAATGCGGGCGGCGGCGCCTGGTCGAGAAGCTGGAGGCGGTCGATAACCGGATCGTCGGCTACAAGGCGGGGCTCACCAACGCCAGGATTCAGGCGCAGCTCGGCGTCACGAGCCCGGTACGCGGCGTGCTGCTCGGGAAGATGCTGCTCGCGGACGGCGCGGACGTTGCCGCCGATTTCGGCGCCCGGCCGGCATTCGAGGCCGATCTGATGGTGGTAGTGAAGGACGCGGCGATCCACCAGGCGAAGACGCACCTCGAGGTGCTGCGCGCGCTTTCCCTTGTGATTCCGTTCATCGAACTGCCTGACTTGATGGTGGCGGAAGGCGAGAAGCTCTCCGCGTCGCTCATTGTGTGGCTCAACGCGGGCGCGCGTCTCGGCGTCGTGGGCAAGGGCATCCCGGTGCAGGCGACGCCCGAATTCGCCGCGGCGCTCGCCGCAATGCAGATCGTCGTGACCGATCGTGGCGGCAAGGAGCTCGCGGCCGGAAACGGCGCGGCAATACTCGAACACCCGCTCAACGCGGTGTTGTGGCTCGCACAGGACCTGGAGCGCTCGCGCATCAAGCTCAAGCCGGGAGACAGGCTGAGCCTGGGCTCGTTTACGCCCCCGCTGACCCCGAGGCCGGGGCTTGCCGTCACCGTCCGCTACGAGGGATTGCCCGGAAATCCGTCCGTGTCCGTGCGCTTCAAGTAGCCGCGAGGCGCGTATGATGTTCGACGAATCCGCTGACTGGCGCAATCCAGGGACAAATCGGTGGCTCCAACTATTGAATGGATGGGCCGGAGGATCGCGGTGCTTGCGTTGACGGCGCTCGCGGCCTGTGCATCGGCACCGCCGGACTCGCCCAAGATCGCCATCGATCTCACAAACGTGAACGAGCTGGGGCTGCGCGGGCGGGGAACTGGACTGCGCAGCGTGCACTATGAGTTCTGCATTCCACCGGAAGACCGGTATGCGGAAGAGGTCCGCAGGATCGACGCCACCGCTCAGCTCCTGCCGGGTATTCGCGGGCGCATCGGATGCTCGGGCGGGCAGATTCTGGTCCTGGGGAATACCCTGCAGCGGGACTACCTGCAGGTCCTGGACCGGCTCGCCGCTCTTCCTTATGTCAGCCGGATCCAGGAAGCTCATTTCGAGTGATTTCCGGGCCGGAGGGATGATGGCGGAGGGCGGGATCCACGAGTTCGAGCGGCTCAAGGAAGAATAGGAGGGGACCATGAACACGAAACGGTGGTTGCTGGCGAGCGTCGCGGTATTTGTGGTGGTCTTCGTGCTGGACTTCATCATCCATGGCCTGCTCCTGCATGGCGTCTACCTGCAGACGCCATCGCTATGGCGGCCGCAGGCGGACATGCAGCGGCTGATGTGGATCTTCTGGGTGGGCTACGTGGTGTTTGCGTTGTTCTTCGTGTTCATCTACACGAAGGGCTACGAGAAAGGGAAGCCCGGCCTGGGACAGGGATTGCGCTTCGGCCTCTACGTGGGCGCGATGCTGTCCGTGCTGCACAGCTTCGGCTGGTTCGTCATCCTGCCGATCTCGCTGGCGCTTTCCTTCTACTGGTTTGTGGCGATTTTCGTCGAATCCATCGCAATGGGAATCGCGGCGGGCCTGGTGTACCGCGACTGACCTGAAATTCAAGCCTCGCGCGGCGGCCAGTAGGCGAAGCCCAGGCCGGCCTTCACGTGGTGGGCCGGCACGTAGTCGACGACTGTCGCCGGCCACTGGCACGCGCCCGCGGCGCTCACCCACGCGCGCAGCTCGCCGGTGCCCCCGCGCAGCGTGTCGGAGTCGAAGGTGAATAGATTCTTCAGCTCCGCGCCGCGGTTGCTTTCGATGCGCTCCAGCACCCAGCGGTCGAGCGGCTCGTCGATCCAGCCGGCGCGCGGGCCCTGCGGGTCGTGCGACATCCCGCCGGAAGCGCAGATCGCCACACGCTCGGGCCGGTCGCGCAGGACCTCCGCGATGGCGACGCCCAGTTCCCAGCAGCGCGCCGCAGTCGGCTGCGGCGGGTAATAGGCATTGATGAAGAACGGGATCACCGGGATATCCAGGGCGGGCACGAGCCTCGGATAGGGAAGCGCGAGCATGTGCGAAACACCGCGTTCCGGGTGGGGGCCCGCCGAGGGCATCGCGCCCAGGCCGGCGACTTCGAAGCCGCGCTGGAGCAGCCCGGTTCTCAGGTGCTGCGCCAATGCCGCGTGCACGGGTATCTCCACGCGCGCGGCCCCGGGCTCGACCTTCAGGTAGCGGGGCGCGGACGTGCCCCAGACTCTGTCGCCGGTGAAGATGCAGAGCGCCGGGGCGTCGCGGGCGTCGAACATGTCCTCCTGGTCGTCGCCGATGAAGACGAGGGCGTCCGGCCGGTAACTCTTGATCTGGTCCCCCAGGATCCCGTACGCGCGCTGGATGCGCTCGGCGTAGCCGTGGATCACCTCCATCGTTTCCAGCTTCGCCGCGCGCGGCTGCGACTCGCGCATCGCTTCCGGGATCGTCGCGTAGGCGGCCGGCCACAGCTCGGGCGGGCAGAACATCGCCGGGGCGTGTGAAAACGCGAGGCCAAGACCGAGCATGCGTGAAATCTTCCCGTTGCCGCCCATGTTACCGGGTCCGGGAGGGCAATTCCGGAGGATCGGTCAAGTGTCCCGGAGCATCGGTCATTCCCGGCGCGGCGCCGCTTCGCCAGAATTCGCCCTCGTTACTCAATCACCACCTGGAGAAATACGATGAAGAATTCGGTCGGATATGACCTGAGCGGAGCGAACGGGCAAGGACTGGACGCCCTGGAACAGGGGCTGCACGAGCTGCGCTGCTACATCGGCGACCCCGTCGCCTCGGTCGAGCGCGCGCTTGCGGCAAGCCCCGAGCTCGTGATGGGGCACGTTCTCAAGGCGTACCTGCATTTGCTGGGAACCGAGCCCGCCGGGCTGCCGGTGGCGCGCGCGGCGCATGAGGCGGCGCTGGCGCTTCCCGCCAACGACCGCGAGCGCCGCCACCTGCAGGCGATCGGCTTCCTCACGGACCGACGTTGGCGCGAAGCCGGGCGGGCGCTGGAGGATCTCAGCGCGGAATATCCGCGCGATGGCCTCGCGCTGCAGGCCGGACATTCTATCGACTTCTTCACCGGCGACTCGCGCATGCTGCGCGACAGGATCGCGCGCGCGCTGCCGTCATGGAGCCGGGGCACGACCGGATATCACGCGGTGCTGGGCATGTACGCCTTCGGCCTGGAGGAGACGGCCGACTACGTCCGCGCCGAAGCCGCCGGCCGGCAGAGCGTGGAGCTGGAACCGCGCGACACGTGGGGACAGCACGCCGTCGCGCATGTACTGGAAATGCAGGACCGCCGCCGGGAAGGCATCGCCTGGATGCGCGGCAATGTTGATGGCTGGTCGCGCGACAGCTTCCTGTCCGTGCACAACTGGTGGCACCTGGCGCTGTTCCATCTCGGGCTGGGCGAGATTGATGAGGTGCTCTCCCTCTATGATGGCCCCATTTACGGCAAGGCCTCGCCGATCATTCTCGAAATGATCGATGCCTCCGCGATGCTGTGGCGGCTGCACCTGCGCGGCGTGGACGTGGGCAATCGCTGGGAGGCGGTCGCCGACCAGTGGACGCCGGTTGCAACCGCCGGGAACTACGCGTTCAACGACGTGCACGCCATGATGGCGTTCGTGGGCGCCGGCCGTAGCCAGTCCGCCGGGTCGGTGCTGGAAGCCCAGCGCGCCGCGATGGGAGGCACGGGCGACAACGTGGATTTCACGCGCGAGGTGGGTTACCCCGTCGCGCGGGCGATCAAGGCCTTCGGCGACGGGAATTACGGCGAGACCGTGGCGCTGCTGCGGCCGATCCGGAGCTACTCCCACCGCTACGGGGGCAGCCACGCGCAGCGCGACTTGATCGACCTTACGCTGATCGAGGCCGCCGCGCGCGCCGGCCAGGAAAAGCTGGCCGCGGCGCTCCGCGCCGAGCGGGCGGCTCGCCGGCACGGGTTCCCGGCATTGCAGCTGCGGAGCGCGACGGCTCTGGCCGCCGCCTGAGGCTAGCGGTAGACCAGCACCGGGATCTTGCAGCCGGTGATGACCCGCGCGGTCACCGAGCCGACCAGCTCGCCGGTGACGCCCTTCGTGCCGTGCGAGGCCATGACGATGAGATCGCAAGCGGTCTGCGTGGCGAAGGTGATGATCGCCTGGTCGGGTGATGCGTGGTGCATCGAGTAGGTCTCGCAGGCGACCCCGATCAGGCGCGCCCGGTCTGCGATGACCTTCAGGGCCTTGTCCGCTTCCTGCTTCGCCGCTTCGTCCAGCCCGGAAGCCTTCACATCGACCGGCGCATACTCCTCGAACGAATCCGGCGGGCGCTCCACGATCACGTAGAAGCCGGTCACCTTGGCGCCGATCGCTTTCGCGAACTTGAGACCGCTGTCCACGGCAACCAGGGACAGCGCCGAGCCGTCGGTCGGCAGCAGGATGTGCTGGTACATCGGCCCTCCCTTCACAAGGGTTGGCCCGGCTATTTTACCTCGCGGGTCTGGGGCATGCCCGCGCCGATGTAGACGTCCTGCGGACCCGGGCCGCCGGCAACGGCGATGTATATCTCATCGGGCGAGCGGGCGCGCCAGACCGTGCGGTCATCGCCCCGGCCCGCCGCGCGCTCCGTCTCGGCGAACGCCTCGGCGAAGTGGTTCCTGGGCAGCCGCGCCATCTCCCACAGGCGGTTCTGGATGTCGCGCTTGGAGAGGCCCGCCTCGTGGAGCGAGCGCGCGTGGTTTACCCCGATGAGCAGAAGCACACCGTCCCCGCCCCCGTACATGGGCGGCATGTTGGTCGCGATCTGGCGCAGGATCTCCGCCGGGCCGACGCCTTCGCCGCCCGAGATGTTGCAGAAGTTGGAGGCCTTGAACACGGTGACGGTGCTCTGCTCGCGCCGGAAGCCGCGGTCCACGTGAAACGGCGTCCACGGATTCTCCTCCTCGTTCTCCCCGCAGATGTAGGAGTAGCGCAGCGGCGAGCCGAAGCTCACCTTGGAATAGACACCCGGCAGCGCGCCCCCGATGTTGTTCATGATGAGCCGGATCGCGCGGCCGATGGTGGCGTTGGCGCGCCATCCCGGGCCGAGGCAGCCGGTGCCGCAGTTGATGTCGAGGCGGCCCCGCACGGGGCCGTTCACCAGCAGGAACGGCGTCATCGGGTTGGTCGTGACCTGCATGAACTCCAGCGGGTAGCTCGGATCGAGCATGCCCTCGACCGCGGCGAGGATGACAGGCATGTATTCCGCGCGGCAGCCGGCCATGACGGCGTTGACCGCGATCGCCTCCACGGTCGCGCGCCCCTTGCGCGGTGGAAGGATGCCGATCACTTCATCTGCGGCGCGTCCTGACGCGGTGACGAACTGCTGAACGGCCGCGGGCGTCGCGGGAATGATCGGTAGCCCGTCGGTCCAGCCCTGCTCGTAGGCGTGCTCGTAGGCGCGCGCGAGGAGCGCCTCGACCGACTCGGCCTGGATCTGGACCTGCGGCTGTGCCATCAGATGGGCACGGCGGAGCGCACGACGCCCTCGGGATGGATTTCGGCCCGCGCGACGCTCTTCAGACGGGATTCGATTTGGGCGGGCGGCAGCGTGAGCCCCTCGATGACGGTGCCGATCATGGCCTCGGCCCGGACCCGCAGCGCCTCGGGCTCGAGCTGCCGGATCGGGTTCTCGGTCTCCGCGATGATCACGTAAGGCCAGCCCTGCGTGGAAGCCATGCGGCGCGCGAACTTCGCGAAGGTATCGGTGACCACCATCACCGTGGGTATGCCCCGCTCCTCCAGGGCCGGCGTGACGTGGCTACACCACGTCGTGCAGGAGCCTCAGTCGCCGGTGGCGGTGATGACGACGTCGACGCGCTTCGAAAGATCGTCGAGCTGGCCGCGCATCGTGTCGAGAAGCTTGCCGGTGCGGATCGGGAGCTCGCGCACGGGCTGCTCCATGACGAGCGCCTTCACCCGGTAGCGCTCGGAGAGCAGCGTGCCGAGCGCGCGCAGGATCTCCACCGCGGAGGGCCGCCAGTTGGGCAGCAGCCCGACGGTCTTTCCGTCGAGGGTCGCGGGCCGCGGCGCGAGCCGGCTTTGCGGGCCGGATTCATCGAGGTAGACGGGCAGGGGCGAGAGCAGGGTCAGTTCGAGCGGCGGCATGTTGCGCACCTCGCGGAGACGAAATCGTGCCGGCGATCTTAATTCGCCGCTCCGTCGAGGGTCAAGCAACGGCGCCGCAGTTACAATCACCCGACAATCACCACCCGGCACACACAACATGGACTCGATGATCGAGAGCCTCGCCGAGTACTCGGCGAGCCTGCGCTACAAGGACCTGACGCCCGAGGCGGTTCACGAGTGCAAGAGGAGGCTCATCGACACGCTCGGCTGCCTTGCCGGCGGATTTGGCGCGGAGCCTTCGGTGATCGCGCGCGCGCTCGCGCGGCGCGTCCGCGGCGAGCCCTCCGCGCGCATCCTCGGCACGCAGGAGCGCTCGACGCCCGAGCTCGCCGCCTTCGCCAACGGCGTCATGATGCGCTACCTCGACTTCAACGACGCCACCTTCGGAAAGTCGGCTGGGCATCCGAGCGACATCTTTGCAGCGGTCCTCGCCGTGGCCGACGCGTCCCACGCCGACGGCCGCGGGGTGGTCACGGCCTCGGCGCTCGCCTACGAGGTCTTCTGCAACTTGTCCGAGTCCGTTCCGCGCGAGCAGGGCTGGGACCACGTCGTGTTCGGGGTGGCCGCGTGCGCCGCGGGAGCCGGCAAGCTCCTCGGGCTGACGCGCGGGAAGATGGGCAACGCGATCGCGCTCGGCGTCATTCCCAACATGGCGCTCGAGCAGACGCGCACCGGGGAGCTCTCCATGTGGAAGGGCTGCGCCGCCGCCAATGCCGCGCGCAACGGGGTCTTCGCCGCGCAGCTCGCGAAGGAGGGCCTCACCGGCCCCGCGCAGGCGATCGAAGGCAAGTGGGGCCTGTGGCATCCGTTGGGCAGGTTCCAGTGGCAGCCCTTCGGCGGGCGCGGCGGGCCGTTTCGCATCGCGGGCACGCACATCAAGTACTTTCCCGCCGTCGTGCACGCGCAGACGCCGATCACGGTCGCCGTCGAGCTGCACGGGAAGGTGAAGCCCGAGGAGATCGAGGCGGTCGCGATCGACTCCTATTGGGTGGCGGAGCGCTACGTGGATCGCGCCAACGCGCTCTGGCATCCGGCGACGCGCGAGACCGCCGATCACAGCATTCCCTACTGCGTGGCCGCGGCGCTCCTTGACGGCGGGGTCACCGAGGCGAGCTTCTCCGCCCGGCGCATCCGCGACCCTCGCATCGCCGCGCTGATCGAGCGCACCACGATGCGCGAGGATCCCGCGTTCACGCGCCGGCACCCGCAGGAGTGGCCGTGCCGCATCGAGCTGACGCTGCGCGGGGGAGGTAAGCGGGTGGCCGAGGCGCCCTATTTCAAGGGGCACGCGCAGCGGCCGCTGTCCGACGCCGAGATCGAGCAGAAATTCCGCGAGCTTGCAGAAAAGCCGCTTGGCAAAAAGCGGGGGAGCGCCGTGCTCGCGGCGGCGTGGAAGCTGGAGAAGCTCGCGGACGTCGGTGAGCTGCTGAAGCTGCTGAAGTTTGGCGGGACGCGGCCCAAGCGCGTCACTCCTCGCCCTTGATGCCGGACTCCTTGATCACTTTCGTCCACTTGGCGCGCTCGGCCTTGATCTGAGCGGCGAGCTGCTGCGGGTTGCTGCCGACCGCCTCGGAGCCCTCCGCCGCGATGCGGCCCGCCACGTCCGGCTGCTGCAATGCGCGGTTTGCTTCCTTGTTGAGGAATCCGACGGTCGCGCGCGGCGTTCCGGCGGGCGCGAGCAGCCCGTACCACTGCGTCACCGCGAAGCCCGGCACGCCCGCCTCGGCCACCGTCGGCAGCTCGGGCAGCGCCTTCATGCGAGTGGGTCCCGAGACCGCCAGCGCGCGCACCCGCTGCGCCTTGACATGGGCCTGGGCGCTGATGATGCCAGCGAACGTGAAATGGATGGTGCCGGCGAAGAGATCGGGATAGGCGGCGGCGATGCCCTTGTAGGGCACGTGCACCACCTGGATCTTCGTCATTGCCCTGAACAGCTCGGTCATGAGGTGGATCTGGCTGCCCTGGCCCACCGACGCGAAATTGAGCTTGCCGGGATTCGCGCGCGCGTGCGCGAGCAGCTCGGACACCGACTTCACCGGCAGCGAGGGGGTCGCCATCAGCACGTAGGACTGGGCGCTCAGCTGGGTAATCGGCGCGAAGTCGCGCTCCAGGTCGTAGGGCACCCGGAACAGCAGCGGGCGGATGATCTGGCTGACGCTGAAGATGTTGAGCGTGTAGCCGTCCGCGGCCGCAAGCCGTCCCAGGTCGAGCGCGATCGCGCCGCTTGCCCCCGGCCGGTTGTCCACCACGACCGTCTGTCCGAAGTTGTCGGTCAGGGCCTGTGCGATCGCGCGCCCGATCGTGTCCGGACCGCCCCCGGCCGCGGTGGGGATGAGCAGCCGGATCGGCTTCGCGGGGTAGGGCTGCGCCTGTGCCTGGATGTGCACGGCGAGCGCGCACGCCAGAACTGCGCAAGCGCCACGCAATGACCACATGATCCCCTCCTCGATGTTCCGGTTATCCTGTAAGCGCCCGGTGTTACGCCCGCATCAGCCGCGCGAGTTGGGCGGCGTCCTTGAGCTTCTCCAGCCCCAGCACCGCGTCGCGCAGCCGCTCGACCCGTGCCCTGGGCAGAGTTTTCCGGGCGAGCTTCCCGTATTTTTCCACGATCTCGGCGTCGGAGGCGAATTTCTTC
>DATBMB010000144.1:0-4339 GCA_036555035.1 Burkholderiales bacterium
TCCGTGTCGGTCGCAACTGTCGCGAGCCGGGCGCTCGCGGGTATCGACGCGCCCGAGGTGACCGTGGAGGTCCACCTCGGGCCGGGGCTGCCGGCGTTCCACATCGTCGGCCTGCCCGACGCCGAGGTGCGCGAGGCGCGCGACCGCGTGCGCGCCGCGCTCAACCACACGCGCTTCGAGTTCCCGGCGCGGCGCATCACCGTCAACCTGGCGCCTGCCGACCTGCCCAAGGATTCGGGCCGCTTCGATCTGCCCATCGCGCTTGGCATCCTGGCCGCCTCCGAGCAGCTGCCGGCCGGGCCACTCGCCGGCTGCGAGTTCGCGGGTGAGCTGGCGCTGACGGGTGAGCTGCGCCCGGTCCGGGGCGCGCTGGCGATGGTGCTTTCGGCCGCCCGCGACCGCCGCGCATTCGTGCTGCCGGCACCGAACGCGCGCGAGGCCGCGCTGGTCGAGGAAGCAACCGTCTATCCCGCGCGCTCCCTGCTCGAAGTGTGCGCTCACATTGCCGGGCGCGCCCCGTTGGAGCGCTGCACGGATCGTCCCCAGGTCAACGGCTCGCGCCACCCCGACCTGCGGGAGGTGAAGGGGCAGCTGCACGCCAAGCGGGCGCTCGAGATCGCCGCGGCGGGGCGGCACAGCGTCCTCATGGTCGGGCCGCCGGGCACCGGCAAGTCCATGCTTGCCGAGCGGCTGCCGGGGATCCTGCCCGCCATGACGCGGGAGGAGGCGCTGGCTGCCGCGGCCATGCAATCACTCGGCAGCGCGGGATTCGACATCGCGAACTGGGGCAGGCGGCCGTTCCGCGCGCCCCACCACACGGCCTCCGCGGTGGCGCTGGTCGGAGGCAGCAGTCCGCCGCGGCCGGGGGAAATCTCGATGGCGCAGCACGGGGTCCTATTCCTCGATGAGCTGCCGGAGTTCGATCGCAGCGTACTGGAGGTGCTGCGCGAGCCCCTCGAATCGGGCCGCGTCAGCGTCGCGCGCGCGGCGCGCCAGGCGGAGTTCCCTGCGGAGTTCCAGCTGGTGGCGGCGATGAATCCGTGTCCGTGCGGCTACCTCGGCCAGCCGAGCGGGCGCTGCCACTGCACGCCGGACCAGGTTGCCCGCTACCGCCGCAGGATCTCGGGCCCGCTGCTCGACCGCATCGACCTGCAGATCGAGGTGCCCGACGTGCCGCAGGAAGATCTCGCGCGCGCCGCGCGGGGCGAGTCCTCCGAGTCGATAAGCCAGCGGGTCGCGGCGGCGCGCGACCGGCAGTTGAAGCGGCAGGGCCGGCCCAACGCAGTCCTTTCAACGGGCGGGGTGGAACGGCACTGCGCGCCGGATACGGAGGGGGCGCGCATGCTCCAGCAGGCGGTGAGCCGGCTGGGATTCTCCGCGCGGGCCTACCACCGCGTGCTCAAGGTCGCGCGCACGATCGCGGATCTCGCCGGCGCGCGGAATCTCGCCGCGTCTCACGTCGCGGAAGCCATCCAGTACCGCCGGTTCGATCGAGCCCGCGACTAGCGCCGCTCAGCCCGCTCTTGCGCCCGAGGCGCGGACGATCTTCCCCCAGGTCTGGATCTGCTCACGCAGGAACGCTTCGCACTGAGCGGGCGTGGATCCGATCGTTTCCATGTCCGTCTGAACGAAGCGCTCCCGTACCTCGGAAGCCCGCATCGCATTGACGACATCTGCATTGAGCCGCTTGAGCACGGCGGCTGGCGTGCCGGCGCGCGCGAGCAGCACCCAGAAGCTGGCACCGGATTGATATCCGGGCAGGCTTTCGGACACGGTCGGCACATCGGGCAGCGACGTGGTGCGCTTGGGTCCCATCACGGCGATCGGCCGTACCCTGCCCGCGCGGATGTAGGGCAGTGTCTCCACCACGACGTTGGCGACCAGAGGAATGTATCCGGCCAGCAGATCCTGGATCGCGGGTCCGCCCCCCTTGTAGGCAACATGCTGGAGCTTGATGCCGGCGGTGGCGTTTATCGCCTCGCCCAGAATGTGATTGGTGGTGCCGATAGGTCCCGTGCCATAAACGATGTTGCTCTGCTGTGCCTTGGCCAGCTTGATGAGCTCCGCCACGCTCTTTGCCGGAAATGAAGGATGCGCGATCAGCACGCTCGAAAAGCTGCTGAACTGTGTTACGCATGCGAAGTCCTTCAACGTGTCATATGGCAGCTTGGCGTGCAGGGTCGGATTGACCGCATGTGCGGTGACGGCATGCAGCAGCGTGTGGCCGTCGGGCGGTGCGGCGGCGGCAACGGCGGTGCCGATGACCGTTCCCCCGCCCGGGCGGTTGTCGACGATGACGTTCTGGCCCAATCCCTCTCCGAACCGGCGCGCGATCATGCGGGCAATCACATCGGTCTCACCGCCTGCGGGCAAGGGCAGGATGTAGCGCACGGGCCGGGTGGGGAAGTTCTGCGCGCCCGTCCCGGATGCGAAGAGCGCCGCCAGCGCGATGCCCATGGCGGCCGCGATTCGGATGGATTTCATGGCTCGTTCCTCCTCCTGGCGAGGCGGGCTTGCACGCCCGCGCTTGAGCGGGTCAATGTAGCAACAACCGGCGCGTCGCGCAAAACGGTTCCATGTGATAATTCCCAGGCACGAGGGGGACGCAGCCATGCCAGTGCTGGGTTTGGGATACATCGGCGTCGATGCTCAGGACTTCGCCCCGTGGCGCGCATTCGGAACCGAGGTCCTGGCGATGCAGGTCATCGAGCGCGGGGCCGACGCGCTCGCGCTGCGCATGGACGAGCGCTGCCAGCGCGTGCTGGTGCAGCGCGCCGAGCGCGACGGCCCGGCGTTCTTCGGGTTCGAGACCGCCGGCGCGCAGGCGCTGAAGGAAGCCGTCGGCAGGATCGAGGCGGCCGGCGTCAAGACCACGCGCGCCACCGAGCGGGAGCTGCTGCTCCGGCGCGTCGAGGACATGGCCTGGTGCCTCGACCCCGCAGGCAACCGCATCGAGCTCTTCCACGGCCAGGCGGCGGGAGACGGCCCGCTCAAGCTCGCGCGTCCGCACGGCGGTTTCCGCACCGGGCGCATGGGCATGGGGCACATGGTCCTGCTCGCCCAGGACATCGACGCCATGAGCGCCTTCTACCGCGATGTCATGGGCCTGCGGCTCTCCGACTACATGGTCAAGCCCTATCGCCTGATGTTCCTGCGCGCCAACCCGCGCCACCACAGCGTGGGGCTGCTGCAGTCCAGGGAGAACGGGGTGCATCACGTCATGTTCGAGGTGCTCGCGCTCGACGACGTGGGACGCGCCTACGATTTCGCGCTGGAGAAATGGCGCATCGGGCAGACCCTCGGGCGCCACTCCAACGACTGGGTCCTGTCGTTCTACGCATTCTGCCCGGCGGGATTCATGATGGAAGTCGGCTGGGGCAGCCGCACAATCGATGAAGCGACCTGGAAGCCGCGCGAGGTCACTCACGGCGGCAGCATGTGGGGGCATGACCGGGTCTGGCTGCCCGAGGAGCGCCGCCGCGAGGCGAACGAGGTCCGCCGCTCCGTGATCCTGTCCGGCCTCGGCGCCCCCGTGCAGGTGACGCGCGGCCAGTACAACGAGGTGGAGTGACGGGGAAAGTATCGGCGCCGCTGCTGGCGGTGACGCTGGCCGGGCTGGTGATGCTCGGCCCGCTCTCCGTCGACGCCTACCTGCCGTCGTTCCCGGCGATCCAGCGCGAGTTCGCGATCACGCCGATCGAGCTGCAACAGACGCTCACGGCCTACCTCGTCGCCTTCGCCGCGATGACGCTCTTTCTCGGCTCGCTGTCCGATTCGTTCGGGCGGCGCCCGGTGATCCTCGCCTGTCTCGCGATCTACGTGATGGGCTCGATCGGCTGCACGCTCGCCCAGAGCTTTGCGCAGCTGCTCGTCTTTCGCGGCGCGCAGGGCCTCTCGGCGGGTGTGGGGTGGGTGGTGGGCCGCGCGATCGTGCGCGAGAGCTATCCGGGCCACGAGGCGCAGCGCCTGCTCTCGCTCATCACCATGATCTTCGGGCTCGCCCCCGCGCTTGCGCCGGTCATCGGCGGCGCGCTGCAGGGCGCATTCGGCTGGCGCGCGGTTTTCGCGTTCCTCACGCTGTTCGGCGCGCTTCAGCTTGTGGTGTGCTGGCGGGCGCTGCCGGAAACGCATCCGCGGGAGAAGCGCCAGCCGTTCGCGCCGGGGCCGCTCTTCAGGATCTACCTCAGGCTCGCGAGCAGCCCGCGGCTGCGGCTGCTGTGCCTGGCGGTGGCGCTAAATTTCTCCGGGTTCTTCCTCTACGTCGCCGCGGCGCCCTCGGTCATCTACAACCTGCTCGGACTGACCGAGCACCACTTCCCGGTGCTGTTCGTGCCCGGGA
>DATBMB010000008.1:0-39243 GCA_036555035.1 Burkholderiales bacterium
GGAGCGGCCCTCGGCGGCGACCGCCTCCGAGTAGGCCTCGGCGGCTTCGCTGCCGGGCAGCGAGATCACGTGGTGCTCGTCGAGGTCCCGGGACACCAGCACCACCTGGCCGTGCTCGGTGGCGGTGACCAGCCAGCCGTCGTAGGTGAGGTTCATGCCGATGAGCGCGCCGGTGACGTCGTCGGAGAGATAGGTGCGGAAGCGCGGGGTCCCGATTGCCTGCGCGAGGCGCTCGCCGATGCCGCGGTCGGCGCAGGCAAGGGTCACGCCAACGGGGCTGTCCAAGGCGATGTCGTGGGCAAAAGAGGGACCGGACAGGACTGCGACCGGGGTCCCCGGCAGCGTCTCGGCGATGACCTGCGACATCAGGGCGCAGGTCCCGCGCTCGACGCCCTTCGAACATGTCACGACCGGCGCGCCGCGCGCGAGGTGCGCACGCAGCTCCCCCGTGACCGCGCGCATGTGCTGTGCCGGCGGCGCCAGCAGCATGAAGTCCGCGCCCTTTGCCGCCGCGGCGAGTTCGTTGGTGGCCGCGATCCCCGGCGCCAGGGCGATGCCTGGCAGGAACACAGGGTTCGCCGCGTCCCGGTTGATCGCGGCTGCGACATCCGGCTCGCGCGCCCAGAGGATCACCTCATGGCCGGAGCGGCGCACGACGCACGCCAGCGCCGTTCCGAACGCCCCTCCTCCGACGATCCCTACACGTGCCATGAATCCCTTTCGACTTCCGCCTTCCGACTTTCGACTGGCTCTACTCCTCCGCCCAGCTCTTCGAGCGCTCCACGGCTCGCCACCATTTTCCCATCAACTCCTGCGCCTGCGCGCGCTCCATCCGCGGCTCGAAGCGGCGCTCCGCCTGCCATTGCGCGGCGAGTTCCTCCGGGCTTTTCCAATAGCCCACCGCCAGGCCCGCCAGATAAGCCGCGCCCAGCGCGGTCGTCTCCGTTACGCGGGGGCGCACCACGGATATGCCGAGAAGATCGGCCTGGAACTGCATCAGCGTGTCGTTGCGGGCCGCGCCGCCGTCTACCCGCAGCTCCTTCGGGCCGATGCCGGAGTCGCTCTGCATCGCGGCCAGCACGTCGGCGGTCTGGTAGGCGATCGCCTCGAGCGCGGCACGCGCGATATGGCCGGCGGAAGTGCCGCGCGTCAGCCCGACGATTGCCCCGCGCGCATACGCATCCCAGTGCGGGCTGCCGAGGCCGGCGAACGCGGGCACGAAATAGATGCCGCCGTTGTCGGGCACGCTCGTGGCCAGCGCCTCGACATCCCCGGAGTCCCGGATGATGCCGAGCCCGTCGCGCAGCCACTGCACCACGGCGCCGGCGACGAAGACACTGCCCTCGAGCGCGTACTCTCGCGCGGCGCCGGTCCCGCATGCCGCGGCCGTCAGCAGCTTGTTGCGCGAGCGCGCGGGCGTCGTGCCCGTGTGCATCAGCATGAAGCAGCCCGTGCCGTAGGTATTCTTGATCATGCCCGGCGCGACGCAGCGCTGCCCGAACAGGGCCGCCTGCTGGTCGCCCGCGATTCCCGCGATGGGTGTGCGCGCGACGAGCGCGTCCCCCGCCGTCGTGGCCGCAAGGCCGCTCGACGGGCGCACCTCCGGAAGCACGGAGCGGGGAACCCGGAAGATCTCGAGCAGCTCCTCGTCCCACGACCCGGCATGGATGTTGTAGAGCAAAGTGCGCGACGCGTTCGTCACGTCGGTCACATGCGCCGCGCCGCCCGACAGCTTCCAGACGAGCCAGCTGTCCACGGTGCCAAACGCAAGCCGGCCGCCCTCGGCGGCGGCACGCGCGCCCGGCACGTTGTCGAGGATCCACGCCAGCTTGGTGCCGGAAAAATAGGGGTCCAGAACGAGCCCGGTCTTCCCGGTCACGCGCGTTTCCAGCCCGCGCGCCTTCAGTGCATCGCACGCCACCGCGGTTCGTCGGTCCTGCCACACGATGGCGTTGCACAACGGCCGGCCGCTCTCTCGCTCCCATACGACCGTGGTTTCGCGCTGGTTGGTGATGCCGATCGCCGCCACGTCGCGCGCATGGATACCGGCGCGCGCCAGGGCCTCGTGCGCGACCGTGATCTGGGTCACCCAGATCTCCTCGGGATCGTGCTCCACCCAGCCGGGTCGGGGGAATACCTGTGTGAACTCCTTCTGCGCCAGCGCCAGAGGAGCGCCCGCCGCGTCGAACACGATGGCACGGGAGCTGGTCGTGCCCTGGTCGAGGGCAAGTATGACGCTCATCGGGGCCGTCTTCCTTATGCTATTGTGTCAAAGTTACGCATTGGCGACCGCCCCTTTATTGTGCGCGGCAATATCGCTAGAATCATCGGTGTCGTGCCGCGCCCGGCGTCCAGGCTCGCGATTCGTCGGGGCGGCAGTCAGGGAGAGTGGTGAATGTTCTACGCGTTCTACGTCGTCGCGCTGATCATCCTGATACTGCATTTCACCGGCTGGCTCAAGCGCAATAACCTCGAGTGGCTGGTGCTGGTTCTTGCGGTGGCGACCTTCCCCGCCGTCATCTTCCTCTAGCAGGATCATCCCCTCCTTGGTGAGGAGGGGTGCCCGCACACGCGGGCGGGGTGGTGGAGCGCCAGCCCCTATTTCAATAGCAGGCTCACACCGGCAAACAACAACAGCACCGCCATCAGCTTCGAGAAGCTCTCCTGGCTGATGCGGTTCCCGAGGCGCTCCCCCACCCAGGTGCCCGCGCCCATCATCGGCAGCAGCAACGCGCACAAGAGCAGCGTTTCCCTGGAGTAGTACCCGGCCGCGCTGTAGCCCAGAATACGCGCGATCATCTCGGCGAGCCACAGCGCGGCGACCGTGGCGCGAAACGGCTGGCGGCCGACGCGGCGCATGTGGAGATAGATCACCACCAGCGTGCCCCCGCCCCCGCCGAACAGCGTGTCGATGAACGCGCTGGTGAAGCCGACGGGATACGCCCACCGCGGCGAGCAGGTCACCTCGGGCAGCCCGAAATAGCGCACGGCGAACGCATAGAGCGCGTACGCGATCAGGAATCCCCCGAGCATCTGCAGCAGCAGCCGGTTGTCCAGGCTCGCGAACAGCATGGCCCCGGCCGCGACCCCGAGGAGCGTCGGCACGATCAGCCTTCTGAGCTCGTCCTTCACCACCTCTCCCCAGTCTCGGATGCTGAGGAACACGAAGAGGAACAGCACCATCAGCCCGAACATGGTCACCGCCGTGTGCACCGGCATCAGGAACGCGAGCAGCGGGATGCCGATCATGCCCGCGCCGAATCCCGACATGCCGCGGACCACGAACGCCGCGAACACGATGACCGCCGAGATGCCGAGCTGAAGCGGGGTGAGGCCTTCGATCATCGCGGCGCTGCCGGTCCTCGACGCCGCCCGCGCGCGAGCGCAAGCAGGCCAAGCGACGCGACCCCGGCGACGACCATCAGCCAGAACGTCCCGCTGTAGGTGCCGATGATCCCGTGCACGACCGTGAAGACGGGCGGGCCCATCATCACGCCGCCGAAGACGAAGAACGACATGCCGCCGGCGGCGAGGCTCACCATGCCCGGAGGACTCAACCGCGCGCATTCGGCGTGCACGATGCCGTTCCAGCCCACGCAGCTTGCCCCCAGGAGAAAGAAGAGCAGGTACACCAGCGGCCTGGGCCAGCTCGCATCGAGCAGGATCAACGCGACGGAGCAGGCGATCATGATCGCGCAGATGAGCGTCAGCACGGCAAGCCCGCTGCGCAGGCGATCGGCGAGCCATCCCCACGGGATGCGCGTCGTCGCGCCGCCGATCTGGACCACGGACAGCATTACCCCGGCCTCCACGAGGCTATAGCCGCCCTCGGCCACCAGGTAGATGACGGTGAAGCTCAACACGATGCGCTGGATGCTGGAGAAGAGCACGGCGGTGAGCGCGACCCAGCGCAATCTCTTCTGCTGCCACACCAGCGGAATCCCTCCGAAGGGCGCGCTGCGGAGACTCCCCGCAGGCCGGCGCTCGCTGTCCCAGCCGGGGCGGCCGCGCTCCGCGAGCAGCAGCGTCGCCACGGCGACGACGCCGATCATGACGAGCGACCAGCGCCAGCCCACCGTCACCGCGAGCACGGGAGCGGCGAGCGCGATCACGACTCCGCCGAGCGGCACACCGGTCTGCTTGATCGAGAACAGCAGGTTGCGGCGCTCGGGCGAAGCATGCCGCACCAGCAGGTAGGACGCCGCCGGGGCGGCGAATCCCATGCCCGTGCCCACGAACAGCGATCCCAGCGCGATGAAGCCCACGTGCGGCAGCGCGAGGAGCGCAAGCCCGATCACGGTCGAGACCATGCTGATCTGCGTCGTCCGCGCGGCGCCCACGCGCAGCACGACGATCCCGCCGTAGACCGAGGCGACCGCCGCCGCGCCGAACGTCAGGCCCACGTGATAGCCGACGAGTACCGGGGCGACCCCCAGTGATTCGGCGACCTTGGGCGCGATGGTGGAGAGCACGATGTTCGACATCGCGACCACCATCTGCGCGGCGGTGGTCACCAGCACGACATACCAAGCAGGAATCGTGTTAGGCGTCATGCGCAATTATTTTGACATGTCACGGGCGTGTTCATAAAATTTCATCGACCCGCGCGCGCTGCCTCGATGGCCCATCCCCCACCCGGCCGGATTCCGGCCGAAATCCGCTCCATGCCGCTGCTGTCGGACCGTGCCTACGAGCGCATCCGGCACGACATCATCAGCTGTGTGCTGGCGCCCGGCACCGAAATTTCGGAGGCGCAGCTCTGCGCCCAGTACAAGATCGGCAAGGCGCCGGTGCGGATGGCCTTGAACAGGCTCGCGCACGACGGGCTGGTGCGCGCCATCCCCCGGCGCGGCTACCGGGTGACGCCCGTTACGGTGAAGGATATCCACGACGTATTCGAGCTGCGCCTCATGCTCGAGCCCGCGGCGGCGCGCATGGCGGCCGGCAAGGTCGGCGCGCAGCGGCTGCGCGCGCTGGACGAGTTCTCGCGCTCCGGCTACGAGCCGGGCGATCCCCGCAGCACCTCGCGCTTCCTGGAGGCGAGCAAGGCGTTTCAGGTCGCGATCGCGCGCGCGACTGGCAACGCGCGGCTCGCGGAGGCCATCGAGCGGCTGCTCGACGACATGACGCGGCTGCTGCACCTGGGTCTCGGCCTGCGCGACCGCTCGCAGGAGCTGTCGCGCGCGCATCGCGCGCTCGTCAAGGCGCTCGGCCGCGGCGACGGCGATGCCGCGGAGCGGATCTGCCGCGAGCAGATCGAGACGGCCCGCAGCATGGTGCTGTCCGCGATCCTGACCTCCGGCTCGGTGATGAATCTTGCACTCGAAGCCGAGGAGCCGCATTGACCACGGTCCCGTCGCAACTGCAGCACCTGGCCGAGCGCATCGATGCTGCGGCCGCGCACGGGCCGGACGCCCTGGCGAACAAGGTGAAGGCCGCGCTGCGCGAAGCGACGGCCGAGACCGCGTGGCTTCCGCCCGAGCGGCGCCGCGCGAGCCACGAGAACTATGCGCGTCACCTCATCTACGCCGACCCGGGGAACCGGTTCTCGATTCTCGCCCTGGTCTGGGACCGGGGACAGATGAGCCCGATTCACGGCCACCACTGCTGGTGCGCCGTCGGGGTCTACCGGGGCCTGCTCACCGAGCACTACTATCGCGCGGGCGCGGGCGGGGAGCCGCCGGTGGAAACCGGCAGCGCCCGTCACGCCGTGGGCGAATCGACGTTCGATCCCGGCGCCGGCATTCATCGCCTCGGCAACTACAGCGGCGTCCTGGCGATCTCGCTGCACGTCTACGGCGTTGCCGCGGATCGCATCGCGACGGGGGTCAACCGCATTTATGCATGAATACACAACCTACAAGCGGAGCAGGCAATGAAGGCGGTTGTTTTGAATCAGCACGGCGGCTTGGACCAGCTGAAATGCGTCACCGATTTTCCCGACCCGAAGGCGGTCGATGGCCACGTGGTGATCCGCGTGAAGGCAACGTCGTTCAACTACCACGACGTCTTCACCGTGCGCGGGATGCCCGGCATCAAGGTGCCCATGCCGATGATCATCGGGCTCGACTTGGCCGGCGAGATCCTCGAGGTCGGCGCGGGCGTGAGCGGCTGGAAAAAGGGCGACCGCGTCCTCGTCAATCCCCTCAACAAGCAGAAAGGGCTGATGGGCGAGATGATGCACGGCGGGCTCGCCGAGAAGTGTCTCGTCGCCGAGCATCAGCTGATCCGCATGCCGGAGGGCGTCACCTTCGAGCAGGCCGCATCTCTCCCCGTTGCCTACGGCACCGCCCATCGCATGATCGTCACCCACGACACGATCAAGAAAGGCGACAAGGTGCTGATCCTCGGGGCAAGCGGCGGGGTGGGCACGGGAAGCGTGCTGCTTGCAAAGCTGCGGGGTGCCGAGGTCATCGCGTGCGCCTCCAGCGCCGACAAGATCGCACGGTTGAAGGCGCTCGGGGCGGACCACGCCATCAACTACAAGGAGACCGACTTCTCGAAATGGGCGGTCGAGAAATACGGCAAGCCGCAGCGCCGCACTTACGAGGGGGGTGTCGACGTCGTCATCAATTTCACCGGCGGCGACACCTGGGCGCCGACGCTGCGGTGCGTGAAGCGCGGCGGCAAGATACTGGTTTGCGGCGCGACCGCTGGCTACGACCCCAAGGAGGACCTGCGTTACATCTGGAGCTTCGAGCTGCAGGTGATCGGCTCGAACAGCTTCTACGACGAGAACTTGAAAGCGCTGATGGAGATGATCCGGAAGGGCGAGATGAAGCCCGTGATCGACGAGGTGCTGCCGCTCGAGCGCGCCGTGGAGGGCCTGCGCCTGATCGAGAGCCGCGAGGTCTTCGGCAAGGTCGTCGTCACGCCCTGAAGCGTCGACGCCGCGTCCGCGGATTGCCGACGCTTTTTACGCCATGACCTGCCGGAAATTCGTGAAGAAATCCGGCGCTGGCGCATCGGCTTCGCGAACCAGCAGGTCAATATTGCCAAGATGATAGGAGCGGTGCGAGTAGATGCCCCACAGAAAGCCCATGACCGACCAGTCGCGGCCCATCCAGCTGATCTTCTTGTCCAGGCAGGACTGATCGTAGGCTTTGAAGCGCTCCATATTGGTCCCGTGCAGGCGCATGGCATCGCCGAGCAGGTCGCGCGACTCGTCGAGCTGCTGCGTGAGCTTTCTGACCTGCTCGTGATCGGGCGCCAGCGCCGCGCCGTTCTTGCAGGTGCCCAGCATGCGCGACCATCCGCATTCGCCCACGAGGGTATGGACGTAGAGGCTCTTGATGTTGATCGTGCTGATACGGTCTCCAAACTTCATGTTTGGATTCTCCAGCGGCACCCATTCGAGCTTCGCGGCCGGAGTGACTTCCATCCACTTGTTGTTTGCGACAAACAGAGCGTCGAACAGCTCGAGAAACCTTTGATGTTCATTCATGGTTTGGCTCCCGTCGATAGGACAGTCGATCACGGAGTATTCTAGAATAATCAATGGCGTTTATTGCCATTGTTTCGAGGAGGATGCGGCATAAATGATCGTTCCGCGACCCGAGCCGCGGGGATATCCGGGCAATCTCGGGCTGTTGCTCGTTGATCACGCGGCATCCGATCGAGCCGCGATTATCGACCTGCGCGATCCGCAGCGCCCATGGCCGGTGAGCTTTCGCGAGCTGGACGAGGGCTGCAATGCGGTGGCACGGGGCCTTGCGCGCGCGGGACTCCGGGCGGGCGATCGCATCGGCATCCTCTCGCTCAATCGCGTCGAATTCGTCATGACGCTGCTCGGTGCGATGCGCGCGGGCGTCGTGCCGGTGCCGATCAACGTCAAGCTCGCCGCGGACACCGTCGCTTTCATAGTCCGCGATTGCGGCGCGCGGTTGGTGCTCCTGGAGGACGAGTTCCGGCGCCTGTGCCCCGGGGGTCCGCGCCTCGTCGAGTACGGCAACGGCTTTGAGCGTTTCCTCGATCCGGGGCCGTACAGCGCCTTTGAGCCGGCGCCCGAATCCGTCGCGATCCAGCCCTATACCTCAGGCTCGACCGGCCGCCCCAAGGGCGTGCTGCTCAGCCATTACGGACAGAACTGGAGCCGGCGCATACTCGCGCACACGCGCGGCACGACCGAGAAAGACGTCATCCTGGTCGCGGCGCCGCTCTACCACAAGAACGCGCTGAACGCGATCAAGCAGGGCCTGACCGCCGGCGCGACGCTGCCGCTCCTTCCGCAATTCGACATCGAGCGCTATATCGAAGCAGTCGGCCGCTACCGCTGCACGGTCATTTCGGGCGTGCCGACGATGATGGCGATGCTGCTGACGCGCAAGGAATTGCTGGCGAAGGTCGACACGACATCGGTGCGCACGATCATGATGGGCTCGGCGCCCTCCTCTCCCCAGCTCATCAAGGAACTGCGCGCGCACTTTCCCAACGCAGAGCCGCTGGTGGTCTACGGCGTGACCGAAGGCGGCCCGGTCCCGCTCGGGCCGCACCCCGACGGAAAGCCGCGCCCGATCGGCTCGCTTGGAGCGCCCTACGCCGGTACCGAGGCGAAGCTGGTCGGCGGCCCGACTCCGAACGAGGGCGAGCTCGTGCTGAGGAATCCGGGCAACCTGCTCGGCTACCACAACCTTCCGGAGGAGACCGCGAAGCGGCTGCGCGACGGCTGGTATTACACCGGCGACGTTTGCCGCCGCGACGCGGACGGCTTCCACTTCTTCGTCGGGCGCACGGACGACATGTTCGTCTCCGGCGGCGAGAACATCTACCCGGGCGAGGTCGAATCGCTGCTGCAGCGTCATCCCGCCGTGCACCAGGCGCTGATCATGCCGTTCGACCACGAGCTGAAGGGTCAGGTCCCGTACGCATTCGTCGTTACCCGCGACGGCGCGAAGGTGACCGAGGACGATCTCAAGCAGTTTGCGCTCGCGAGCGGCCCGGCCTACCAGCACCCGCGGCGTGTGTTCTTCCTCAAGGAACTGCCGCTATCGGGCACGAACAAGATCGATCGGGAGCGGTTGCGCGAATGGGTCGCTACGGGTGCGAGCCAACAGGTGTCAGGAAAAATTTTGGCTCGCGATCGGAAAGATTCCTGACAACTTTTCCGGTTACTGGGCCCGTTTCCCTCGCACCTAGCGAGCGATCAGGCCGGCTTGCCTCGCCACTTTGGAAAACGTCGAGATGTCCGCGCGCAGCATCCTGTCGGTCTCCCCAGGCGTGCTGGGCGCAATGTGAAAGCTCACAGCCTGCAGCCGATTCCTCACATCGGGAAGATCGAGAACGCGGGCGACTTCCTTGCTGATTTTTTCCAGGACGGGACGCGGCGTGCCGGCCGGCGCCAACACCATCTGCGATCCATCCCTCCCCCATCCGGGTAGTACCTCGGCATACGCTGGTACCTCCGGCAACAGCGGCGTGCGCTCCGCAACCGCCAGCGCCAGCAACCTGCCGTCCGTGATGAGCGGGAGTATGACGGTCAGCCCCCCGATTCCGTAATGGATACGGCCGGCCATGATCTCAATCAGGAACTCCGGCTGGCCCTTGAATCCCACGTGCGTTGCCTTGATGCCTGCGGTAAACCTGAATCGTTCCCCGTTCATGTGGGTTGTGCTGCCGGCGCCGGCGGAGCCGAACAGAATCTTCCCCGGCTGGGCCTGGGCAAGCGCGATCAATTCCTTCACCGATTTCACGCCCAGCGTTGGCGCCACGACCAGCACCTGGGTGCTGAACCCGATATTGGTGACACCCGCGAAGTCCTTGATCGTATCGTAGGGAAGGTTTGACTTGATTGCCGCGCCGATTGCGAGCGCGGGTGAAGTGAGGAGAAGGGTGTGGCCGTCTGGCGTGGCCTTAGCGACCAGGGCGGCGCCAATCGTCCCGCCGGCCCCCACCCGGTTTTCCACCACCACCGGCTGGGCCCAGTTCTCGCTCATTTTCGGCCCAATCATGCGTGCCAGCGTATCGGGTGTCCCGCCGGGAGAAAACGGGACAACCAGCCGAACCGGCCTAGCGGGGAAATTCCGGTCTGCCTGAGCAGGACCCGGGAGGGCCATGGCTGCAACGCCGGTTGCGACCACTGTCGCGATTGCGAACCCGGATGAAATACGCATGCTGCCTCCTCTCGCTTCCCGGCCCTCGAGCTGTCGCGCCGGGAAACTCTCGTTATATCGCCTGTCCTTTCCTCCACCGTGTTAACGAAAACGCGCACCCAGATTGACACCGTCCACGCAGCGACGCAATCATCCAGTTTTCCCAACTCCATGAATTCCGGTCAACGGGATGGAGCTGCGCGACATTGAGTATTTCTCGGTAGTCGCCAGGCACGGGCACCTGGGGCGTGCGGCGGAAGCGCTGGGAATGAGCCAGTCGGCGCTCAGCAAGAGCCTGCGCCGTCTGGAGGGGGAAATGCGCGCAAAGCTGGTCAAGCGGACCCCCAAAGGCGTCGAATTGACTGCGGAAGGCTCGACACTGCTTTTGCGCGTCCGGCAGGTTCAATTGACCCTGGATGACGTTTCGCGCGAAGTCACCGACGTTAGTCAGGGTCTCGCCGGCCATCTCCGTGTTGCGGCGGGCCCCGGACATTCTTTCTGGCTGTTGCCAGCTGCCTGCAACAAGTTGATCAAGGACGCCCCGAACATTACGCTGAATGTCCGAGAGTTGGGACGCATTGGCGTAATTCAGGCTTTGCGCGACGGTGAGGTGGACGTTGCCATAACGGTATTTCGCCCCTCGCTCGAGGAGGACGTAATGCAAGAGCCGCTGTATGACGACGAATACGTCGTGTGCGCATCGGCGGATCATCACTTGGCCAGCAGGAAACACGTGACCCTGGCCGATGTGGCGCGGGAGCAATGGGCACAATCGGAACCGACGTTTGCGCTATGGCAGCGCATGCACCAGGTGTTTGAGGAGCGTGGATTGCCGCCGCCTCGCGTAGCGATCGCGGCCGCCTCGCCGACGCTAAGGCTTTCCCTGATCGCAGGTTCGCGCCTTCTCGGCTTCACCATGCATTCGCTCGTGCGCCACGTTTCGCCTCAACTGCGCCTAGCGGTGCTCCATATCAAGGAATTGACCCTGCCGTTGCGACTCGTCGTAGCCTACCGCAAGGACGGCTACCTTTCCCCCGCCGCTAGGCGGTTCATCGAGGTACTGAAGGCGACCGCGAAGGACATCGGCGCCGTTAGATGAAGCATGATTTGTCGGCATTTGGGTCCAAAGCACGTAATTCGCGATTTGCCCCACGATGGGGATCAAAGTAGAG
The DNA here is from genome assembly GCA_036555035.1 of Burkholderiales bacterium. Lineage (GTDB taxonomy): Bacteria > Pseudomonadota > Gammaproteobacteria > Burkholderiales > SG8-41 > SG8-41. The sequence continues at coordinate 11,261 of DATBMB010000008.1, forward strand.
TAAAGCCATGTTGGATTGGAGCACCTGCAAGGCTGTCGAACGCGACCCTCAAAAACTCAGCGGGGCGTGGGTATTTCGCGGCACACGGGTCCCGGTGAGCGCTCTGTTCGAGAATCTCGAGGGCGGTGCGACGGTCAATCAGTTCCTCGAATGGTTTCCTGGCGTCGCTCGCGAGCAAGTCGACGCCGTACTCGAGCACGCAGCAAGAAGCGTTCAACCCGCTTAAGCTACGGTCCGGATGCGGATCCTGTTGACAGGAACCTGCGTCATCAGCAGTCGCTGGTCGGCCGCAAGCTAGCCGTTCTGGTATTACCCACGACAAGTTGGCCACGGCTGCGCGCTCACGTAGCAGCACTCGTATCGGCGCTTGCTTCCGCAAAACCGGGAGAATATCTAGAGATCATCTTGTAGTGTGAGAACCAAGTGGGGCTCGAATGAGTGAACAAGTAGTCAGCGTCGACAAACTGCAGGAGCTGATCGGCCGCGGGCCGTTCAACAAATGGCTCAACTTCACCGTGCTGAACGCCGGCGCGGACGGCGTCGAGATCCGCGCCGCGTGGCGCGAGGAATGGGTGGTGAATCCTGAGCGCCGCTACACGCACGGCGGCATCCTCGCGGCGATCATCGACGTCGCCGCGGACTACGCGATCGCGGCGCAGCTCGGGCGCCCCGTGCCCACGATCGACATCCGCGTGGACTACCACAGGGCGGCGATGCCCGGCGATCTCACCGCGAAGGCGCGCGTCGTGCGCATGGGCAGCCAGTACTCCACCGCCGAGGCCAATCTGTACGACAAGGACGGAGCGCTGGTGGCGAGCGGGCGGGGCACGTACTTCACCGCTGCCGCCAAATAGCGTTAAACGCGGACGCTGATCGCGCCGCTTTAACTACGGCCGATCGAACGGACTGTAGAATCGCCGTTCATCGTCCGCGCAGTGTAGGATATGGTCTGATTTCATTATGAAATCCCCAAGCAAGACCCGAAACGGCAAGCGGAAGCGGCTGATCGTTGCCATGACCGGCGCGACCGGCTCGATCTACGGCGTGCGCATTCTCGAGACGCTGCGCGCGATCGGCGGCTGGGAGACGCACCTCATCGTGTCGGATGCCGGCGCGCTCAACGCCTGGTACGACCAGAAGCTCTCGCGCAAAGATCTCGCGAAGCTCGCCGATGTCGTGCATAACGTGCGCGACGTCGCGGCCTCGATCTCGAGCGGCTCCTTCATCACCCACGGCATGGTGGTCGCGCCGTGCTCGATGAAGACGCTGGCGGCGGTGGCGCTCGGCTTCTCCGACAACCTCATTTCGCGCGCAGCCGACGTGATCCTCAAGGAGCGCCGGCGCCTGGTGCTGATCGTACGCGAAGCGCCCCTCAACCTCGCGCACCTGCGCAACATGGTGCAGGTCACGGAAATGGGCGGCGTCGTGTTCCCGCCGGTGCCCGCCTTCTACAGCCACGCGAAGACAGTGGACGACCTGGTGAATCACACGGTCGGCCGCGTGCTCGACCTCTTCGGCGTCGAGCACAGCCGCATCAAGCGCTGGCAAGGCATGAAGGAGCCGCCCGCCCAATGAAGCTGGAAAGACCCGACGTCCGGAATGAGAACTTCCGGCAGTTTCTCGACCGGCTGCGCGCCGAGAGCGAGCTGACGGATATCCGCCAGCAGGTGGATATCCGGCACATCGCGACGCTCGTCGACCAGGCCGAGACCGCGCTCCTCTTCCATGACGTCATCGGCTACGGCATGCCCGTCGTCTCGGGCATCATCCGCTCGCGCAAGCGCGCGATCCTCTCGATGGGCTGCGCCGACTACCCGGAGATCGAGCATCGGCTCCAGCAGGGCATCGACCACCCGATACCGCCGAAATACGTCGAGACCGCGCGTCACAGGGAGGTCGTCGAGACCGGCGACAAGGTGGACTTGTTCAGCCTGCCGATCCCGATGTCCTCGATCTATGACGGCGCCCCGATGATCACCGCGGGCGTGGTGATCGCGAAGGATCCCGAGCACGGCCTCAATTCCGGCATGTACCGGTTCATGGTGAAGGAGCGCAACCTCACCGGGATCGACATTGTCACTCCGAACAACATGCGGCTGTTCGCGCAGCGCGCCTATGAAGCCGGGCGCCCCTGCCCGATCTCGATATCGGTCGGCACGCATCCGTTCGAGATCATGGGCTCGGGCTTCCGAGCGCCGCTCGGCGTGGACGAGATGGCGATCGCCGGCGGCATCCGCGGCGCGCCGGTGGAGCTCGCGGCATGCGAGACCATCGACCTCCCCTGCCTTGCCGATGCGGAGATCGTGCTGGAGGCCGAGATCCTGCCGACCGGCTGGACCCAACCGGAGGGCCGCTTCGGCGAGTTCACGCGCTTGATGGGCGGCCTCCACTGGAATCCCCTGGTGCGGGTCAAGGCGATCACGCGGCGCAAGGATGCGATCTACTACGCGCTGCACATGCCCTGGGAAAATACCTGGCTCGCCGCGCCCACGCGCTACACCGCGATCCGGCGCGCGCTTAAGAACGCCGGGGTGCAGGTGAAGGACATCAACGTGACGCTCGGCGGCTGCGGCTTCTGGCATGCGGTCGTGTCGATCCGGAAGCAGGCGGGCGAAGGCAAGAACGCGCTGCTTGCCGCGCTTACCGCGCAGGACATCAAGCACGTGGTAGTGGTAGACGACGACATCGACGTCTTCGACGCGACCGATGTGGAATGGGCGATCGCCACGCGCGTGCAGGGCGACAAGGACGTGATCATCATCCCCGGCGCGCGAGCAAAGCCCCTCGACCCGAGCCTCGCGGTCACGCCGCCGGGCGTCGTGCCGACGGGCGCCAAGGTCGGCATTGACGCCACGATCGGCGAAGGCATTCCGCGCGAGCGCTTCGAGCGCATCGCCTACGCCTACGCCGACCGCGCGAAGATCGCCGACTACGTCAAGGGCAAGGCGGATGCCGGCCCGAGGGCCGCCGGACACGACGACAAGGTCGCGGCGCAACTCGCTGCACGCATCCTCAAGCTGATCGAGCAGGAACCGAAGTACTACCAGGAGATCGCCGAGCACTTCGGCGAGCACGAGTTCCAGGCGGTGGCGCGCGCGATGGGCCGGCTCCACGCGGAGGAGAAGCTGTGGCAGGACGCGCGCGGCCGCATGTGCGTGCGCGGCTCCGCCTTTGCCGCCAAGCCGCCGGGCGCGTAGACATGCCGGGACCCGACATCCTGCACCTGCACCTGGAGAGTTTCCGCAAGCGCCCCGCCCTGTTTCACCTGACCGAAGACCGCTGGCGCGCCGCCGCAATGCGTCACGCGGCGGCCGCGAAGCGGCTCCGCGTCACCATCGGCTGGGACGGCGACATCATCGGCGATGCGCTGAAAACAGCTGATATGATGATTCACAACAGCCCGCCCAAGGACGACCTGCGCGGGCGCGCGCCGCGCCTGAAGTGGATCCAGACCACGGGCGCGGGCATCGACGGCCTGCTGCCGCTCGACTGGCTGCCCGCCGACATCGCGCTCACCAACAATCGCGGCGCGCACGGCCCCAAGGCGGAGGAATCGTGCGCCATGGCGATCTCGCTCCTCAACGCGCGGCTGCCGCAGATGCTGGCGAGCCAGCGCAATCATGCCTGGCAGCCTGTCTACACCACTCCTGTCGCCGGTAAGACCGTCGTCGTAATCGGCTTCGGCGATCTCGGGCAGGGCGCGGGCCGCGCCGCGAAGAAGCTCGGTGCGCGGGTGATCGCCGTCACCCGCACCGGCAAGGCGGCCCGGCCGGCGGATGAGGCACATCCGGTCAGCCGCATCGACGGCGTGCTGCCGAAGGCGGACTTCGTGGTCGTCACGACGCCGCTCACGCCGGAGACGCGCAATCTGCTCAGCCGCGAGCGTCTCGACCTCCTCAAGCCCGAGGCCGGCCTCGTCAACATCGGCCGCTCGCCCGTCGTGGACTACGACGCGCTGCGCGAGAAGCTCGCGCAGGGCACGCTCGCAGGCGCCGTGCTGGACGTGTTCCAGCCCGAGCCGCTGCCCCCCGATTCGCCCTTCTGGGACACGCCCAACCTGATCGCCCTGCCGCACGTGAGCTGTGATGACCCCCGCTACGTCGACCGGCTGCTCGATTTCTGGTTCGAGAACCTCGGGCGGTTTCTCAAGGGCCGGCCGCTGAAGAACCGCATCGATCCCCGGCGCGGCTATTGAAATATGCTACCGAAGGATTTCAGGCTGGATCTCGAAGCGCTCTTTTCCCAGGTGGTGGGGGGAAAGGGCTACCTGCATTATGGATATTGGCCGGACCGGACGGCGGACGAGCTGACGCTGCACCGGCTCGCCCAGGCGCAGCAGGCTTATTTCGACCACCTTGCCGGGGCCATCCCGGAGGGCACCCGGACCATCCTCGACGTCGGCAGCGGAACGGGCAGCATTGCGGTGCGATTGCTGCAGCTGAACTATTCCGTGGACTGCGTGTGCCCGTCGCCGAGGCTGAACGAGATCGCCAGGCGGAAGCTGCCCCCGGGCACAAGAATCTTCGAAAGCAATTTCGACGAGCTCGCGACGGACAACCGCTACGACCTGCTGCTGTTCTCGGAGAGCTTCCATTACCTCGATGCCGCGAGATCCCTGCCCGGGATCGCCGCCCGCGCGCGCAAGCACGTGCTGATATTCGATTACTTCGCGAGGGCGGACAGCGCGACCTCCCGCAGGCTCTCCCACCGGCAGTTTGTCCGGCTGCTTTCCGAAGCGGTTCCCGGCGCGTTCCGAACCGTCTCCGACCGCGATGTCACGGAATTCATCATCCCGACCTTCAAGGTGCTCGATGCGATCAGGAATGACCATGTGAGGCCGTTCATCGCCCGCTCGATTGCCGAGTTCAGGAAGGAGCACCGGGTGTGGTCGTTTCTGCTGTCCTACCCCCTGCGCCGCGCGCTCGCCCGCTACACCAGGACCAGCAACCGCTATGCGACCTTCCCGGAGGAATTTGAGTATCGGCTGATCGTGCTCGCCCGGGAATAAGGATCGAATCCATTGTCGAAACGGGTCCTGACTCGCATCGAGCGTCGCGCGGAAGGCCGCGTCGCGTACGTCAGGGTCAACAACCCGGAGAAGCGCAACGCGCTGGGCCTCGCGGGCAAGCAGCAGCTCGCGCAGGCCTTCCGCAATCTCGCCCGCGACAAGGAGCTGCGCGTCGCGGTTCTCACCGGCGCCGGAGAGCGCTCCTTCATGGCCGGCGCGGATCTCGCCGAGATGAAGGATCTGACGCCGAGGCAGGCGCACGCCGTGCACACCGGGGTCCACCGCGCCTGCGCGGCGATCCGCGCGCTTCCCGTCCCGGTGATCGCGCGCATCAACGGCTACTGCTTCGGCGCCGGGATGGAGATCGCGGCCGCCTGCGACCTGCGCATCGGCGTGACGACGGCAAGATTAGGCATGCCCGAAGTTCGCTTCGGCATCCCCTCCGGGATGGAAGCCTGCCTGCTGCCGCAGCTCATCGGCTGGGGCAAGACCCGGGAGCTCGTTTACACCGGTGATCACATCGACGCGACGGAGGCACACCGCTGCGGCTTTCTCGAGAAGCTGGTCGAGCCCGCCGCGCTCGACGCCGGGGTCGAGGCCTGGATCGCCTCGATACTGGCGGCGGGCCCGCGCGCCATCCGCCTGCAGAAGAAGCTCGTGCGCGACTGGGAGCGCATGACGATCAGCGAGGCCGTGCAGGCCGGCATCCGCGCCTGCACCGAGGCCCGCCGCACCGATGAGCCGAGGCGGCTCATGGCCGCATTCCTGGAGCGCAGAAGAAAGTGACCCGCTTCACGCGCCTGCATGTATTTGCTGGAGCATGACGCGAAGGAGCTGCTCGCCGCGCGCGGCATCCCGGTGCCGGCGGGCTGCCTGCTGGAGAGCGCAGCCGCCGCGCGCGCTGCCGTTCTGCCGCCCGGTCCGTGGGTCGTGAAAGGGCAGGTCGCCGCGGGCGGCCGCGGGAAGGCCGGTCTCATCCGCAAGGCTGCGACCCCGCGGGAGGTCAGCGACCATGTTCGCGCGCTGCTCGGCGCGGCGCTCAAGGGGCGCGTCGTCGAGGCGGTGCGCGTCGAGCAGCAGGTCATCGCCGCGCGCGAGGCCTACATCGGGTTCCTGCTCGACGCCGCGGCCGGGGGCGTGCGCGTCATTCTCTCCGCAAGCGGGGGCGTGGATATCGAGCAGGTGCCGCGCGAGCTCATCCATGACGAGCCCTGCCCGCCCGATTCGGAATCGCTCGCGGCGTGCGTGCACCGGCTTTCCCGGAGACTTCCGGCCGAAATCGCGCCGGCAGTGCGGGAGGCCGGAACGAGGCTCGCGCAGGCCTTCGGGGACCTGGAAGCGCTGCTGATCGAGGTCAATCCCCTGTTCGTGCTCGAGGGCGGCCGCTGGCTCGCGGGGGATGCCCGGGTTATCACCGACGACAACGCCCTGCCCCGGCAGAAGGCACTGGAATCCCTGGTGGCGGCGCGCGCCGCGGCCTACCCGGACGTCGCGCGCAAGCACGAGCACGGCTTCGACTACGTCGTCGTGGACCCGGCGGGGGAAATCGGGCTGCTCACGACCGGCGCCGGGCTTTCCATGATGCTGATCGACGAGCTGCGCGCGGCGGGCATGAAACCCTACAACTTCCTCGACATCCGGACCGGGGGCCTCCGCGGGGAGACCCGGCGCCTCGTCCAGGTCCTGAAGTGGATCGGGGAGGGAAAGCACGTGAAGGTGCTGCTGGTGAACATCTTCGCGGGGATCACCGACCTGGGCGAGTTCGCGCGGCTGCTCGTCGAGGCGCTCGCCTCGGCGCCGCGGCTAAAGGCACTGATTGTCGCGCGCCTGGTGGGCAACGGACTGCCCGCGGCGCGCGAGGTGCTCGCCGCGGCAGGCATCGCGCTCTACACGGACCTCGACGAGGCGCTCATCGCCGTGCGACGGCACCTGAAAGCGTAGGCGGTGACGAGCGCTCTGAATCCTCGCCTCGACCGCTCGACCCCGGTAATCGTCCAGGGCATCACCGGCCGCGCCGGCCAGCTGCACAGCCGCCTCATGCGGCAGTACGGGACAAACGTCGTCGGGGGCGTATCGCCCGGAGCGAAGGCGCGCGAGGTGAACGGCGTGCCGGTCTTCGCGGATTGCGGCGAAGCGGTGGAGCGGACCGGCGCGCGGGCAAGCGTCCTGCTGGTGGGCGCGCTGCAGCTGCTCTCCGCCATGCAGGATGCCATCGCCGCCGGCATCCGCACGCTCGTGACGCCGACCGAGGGCATGCCGGTGCACGACGCGCTGAAGGCCCTCAGGCTCTGCCGCGACGCGGGTGCCGTCTGGATCGGCGCCTCCACGCCGGGCATGGCGGTGCCGGGAGAGGTGAAGCTGGGATTCCTTCCGGATGACTCGCTCAAGCGCGGCCCGCTCGGGCTCATGTCCCGCTCGGGCACGCTCTCATACGAAGCCGGCTACCGGCTCGCGCAGCGCGGCGTCGGAACGTCCGTGTGGGTGGGCGTGGGCGGGGACCCGGTGAAGGGGACGCGCTTCGCTGACCTGGTGCCCTTCTACGCGCGGGACCCGCAGACCCGGGCGCTGCTCGTTATCGGGGAGATCGGCGGCTCCGACGAGGAGGAATTCGCGCGGGCGCTCGCCGCGAGCCGCTTCGCCAAGCCGGTGTTCGCGCTGATCGCGGGCCGCAGCGCGCCGGAAGGCGTGACGATGGGACACGCCGGCGCGCTGGTGCACGGCAGCCACGGCACCTATGACGCCAAGCGCGCCGCGCTCGAAGCCGCGGGCGTGACGGTCTACGGGTCGCTCGACGAGATGGTGCGGGGAATCGGCGGCCGGCTCACTGCTGCCGCGCGCCCGTCGTCCGGATGATCCTCTCGTACTTGTCGTAGTCCGATCGCAGGCGCGCCGCGAACTCATCCGGCGTCATGGGCATCGGGTCGAGCGCCTGCGCGCCCAGGATCTTCGTCACGCTGGGGTGCTCCAGCGCCCTCTGGAACTCGATGTTGAGGCGCTCCACGATCGTGCGCGGCGTCCCCGCCGGCACGAACGAGCCGATCCACGCGGTCATCTCATAGCCGGGCACGGTTTCCGCGACCGTCGGAATATCGGGGAACTGCTTCAGCCGCGTGGCGGAAGCGACGGCCAGCGGACGGACGCGCTTCGCCGGGAGGGCCGCGGTCAGCGAGCCGATACCCACGAAGAACACCTGTGTCTCCCCGGCCGCGAGCGCGATGGTGGCCGGACCGCCGCCCTTGTAGTTGACCTCCAGCATCTTCGTGTTGGTCATCTGGAGCAGCAGCGCCATGGTGAGCCAGGTGTAGCTGCCGGTGCCCGTGGAAGCCCAGGCGATATCGTTGGGCCGCGCCTTCGCCAGCGCAATCAGCTCCTTCACCGAGGTCACGGGCAGCGACGGGTGCACGACCAGCATCCCGATCTGCACGGCGAGCGGCGCCACGCCGGTGAGATCCCTCATCGTGTCGTAGGGCAGCTTCTTGTAGATATGCGCGTTCGCTATGTGGGTGGCGGAGTTGACCAGGACGGTGTAGCCGTCCGGCGGGCTCTTCGCGACGACATCGGAGCCGATGGTGCCCGTCGCGCCCGCCCGGTTCTCGACGACGAAGGCCTGGCCCACGTTTTCCGTGAGCCGCAGGGCCATCACGCGCGCAACGACGTCGTTCGAGCCGCCGGGCGGCCACGACACGACGATGCGAACGGGCTTGGCGGGGAACGCCTGCGCCTGAGCGGCAGGCGGCGCGAGCGCGACGAACAGCATGACGGTAGCGGCGGCAAGCGCAACTGCGACTCTCTGCGGTGCCATAGGGTCCCTCCTCCAGCGGTGGTTACCCTTCAAACATCCGGCGCACGGGGCGCTTCTGACCCGGCCCCTGTGCGCCGCCCTGCGCGCGGACTTACTCGAGTTTCGCCCCCGAGATCCTCACCACTTTTTCATACTTGGCGTAGTCCGACTTCAGCCGCGCGGCAAACTGCTCCGTTGTCATCGGCATCGGATCGAGCGTCTGCGCGGAGAGCTTCGCGGCCACGCCCCGATCGGCCAGCACCTTCCTGAGCTCTTCGTTGAGCTTTTCCACGATCGGCCGCGGCGTGCCCTTGGGCACGAAGCAGCCCACCCAGGCGGTAAACTCGAAGCCGGGGATTGCCTCCGCGATCGCGGGCACGTCCGGATACTGCGTCGTGCGCTTCTCCGAGGTCACGCCCAGCGGGCGGATGCGCTTGGCGTTGAGGTTGGGCACGAGCGAGGCGATGGTGCCGATGGTCGTCTGGACCTCTCCGGACGCGAGCGCGATATTGAGCGGGCCGCCGCCCTTGTAGGGCACGTGCGTCATCTTGGTCCCCGTCGAGGACTCGAGCAGCGCCATCGACAGGTGCACGTAGCTGCCGCTGCCCGCAGAGCCGTAGACGATATCGCCCGGGCGTTTCTTCGCCAGCGCGATCAGCTCCTTCGTGCTCTTCACCGGCAGCACCGGATGAACGACGAGCATGCCGACCTGGCGGGCGAGCGCCGTGATGCCGATGAAATCGCCCAGCGTGTCGTAGGGCAGCTTCTTGTAGAGATGCGCGTTGGCGATGTGGGTCGTCGACTGCACCATCAGCGTGTAGCCGTCCGCCGGGCTGGTCGCAACCACCGCCGCCCCGATCGTGCCTGCCGCGCCGCCGCGGTTGTCGATGAGGAATTGCTGGCCGACCTGCTCGGTCATCTTCTGGAACACGATGCGGGCCGTGACGTCGTTGGAGCCGCCCGGCGGGAACACCACGATGACGCGCACGGGCTTCGTCGGATAGGCCTGCGCGTGCACAGCCAGCGGCGAACAAAGCGCGGCGGCCACCGCCGGCAATACGATGCGAATCAGACCCTTCATGGCATTCCTCCTTCGTTGTCGTTCGGGTTCCGCGCTACAATTCCACCACAGTTTCGACTCGGCTGTCGAGCCGGCGCCTCCCCGCCGGGGCAGCCTCCCGGGGAATCCGATGGCGCTACCGCTCGATGGGGTCAAGGTGCTGGATTTCACCGCGATCATGGCGGGCCCCTATTGCACGCTGATGCTCGCGGACATGGGCGCGGAGGTCGTCAAGATCGAGTCCTTTCCGGAGGGCGACGGGTCGAGGAAATTCGATCCCAAGGTCAACGGCGAGAGCTACTGCTTCGCGGTGCTCAACCGCAACAAGAAGAGCCTCGCGCTCAACCTGAAGAGCGCCCGCGGCAAGGAGATCTTCCTCAAGCTCGCACGGGACGCCGATATCGTCATCGAGAACTACCGTCCCGGCGTCACACGCAAGCTCGGCATCGACTACCCGGCGTTGAAGGCGGTCAACCCGGACGTCATCTACGCCTCCATCTCCGGCTTCGGGCAGACCGGTCCTTACAGCGCCAAGGGCGGCTTCGACATCATCGCGCAGGGCATGAGCGGCATCATGACCATGACCGGCGAGCCGGGCGGGCGCCCCGCGAAGGTCGGCATCGCGATGAACGACATCGCGGCCGGAACGACCGCTCTTTACTCGATCCTCGGCGCCTATATCAAGCGGTTGAAGACCGGCGAGGGCGTCTATCTCGAGACCTCGCTGCTGGAGGCGGGCATGGCCTGGACGTTCTGGGAGTTCGGCGCGTACTTCGGCGGCGGCGAGATCCCGGTCGCGACCGGCACGCGCCACCGGCGCTCGACCCCCTACCAGGCCTACCGCACGCAGGACGCCTACGTCACGGTGGGGGCCAACAACGAGAAGCTGTGGAGCGCGTTCTGCACCGAGGTGCTGGAGCGCCCCGCTCTGGTGCAGGACGCGCGGTTCAGGACGGCCGCCGCGCGGCTGCAGAACATCGACGCGCTCCAGGACGAGATCGAGAAAGTATTCGCGACGCACCCGACCGGGCACTGGGTGAAGCGGCTCGATGCCGCGGGCGTCCCCGGCGGGCCGGTGTTCGACTACGTCCAGGCCTTCGACAACGAGCACGCGAAGGCGCGCAACATGGTGGCCGAGATCGACCATCCGACGATCGGGCGCATGAAGATCATCGGCAACCCCGTCAAGACGAGCGGCGAGCTTGCACGCTCGCGCGCGCCCGCGCCCTGGCTCGGCCAGCACAGCGCCGAGGTGCTCAAGGCCCTGGGCTTCGGCAGCGGGGACATCGAGGCGCTGTTCGCAGCGGGCGTCGTCTACGACCGTCACCGCGAAAAAGCGACGGCGTAATGTGCAGAGCGCTTGCGTACCTGGGCCAGCCCGTGCTGCTGGACCATCTGCTCTACCAGCCCGACTCGGCGCTGGTGAAGCAATCCTTCATGCCGAAGATGCTGCACGCGCTGAACCTCGCGGGGTTCGGCATGCGGGCGTGGGACCGCGGCTCGCCCGAACCGCACAAGCCCTACAGCTACGCCTCGACCGCGCTGCCGGTGTTCGACCGCAACCTCAAGGCGCTCGCCGAGAAGATCCGCCCGACCTGCGTCCTCGGGCACGTGCGCGGCGTCGCCTACAACACCGAGGTCGAGATCTCGCTGCAGAACGTGCACCCGTTCCAGTTCCCCGGCGTGCGGCTCGCGCTCGCGCACAACGGCGACCTCGCGCGCTTTGCCGAGATGAAGCTGCACCTGCTCGAGTCGATCCGGCCGGAGATCGCGAACCTGATGCGCGGCACGACCGACAGCGAGTGGATCTACGCCCTCATCGTGACGCAGCTCGCCGATCCGGGCGGGGCGTGCGCCGTGGACGAGCTGGTGCGCGCGGTGGACCGGGCGTTCGCGATCATCCGCGCGGTGCGCGAGCGGCTCGGCATCGCCACCTCCTCCTCCGTGAACCTCTTTCTCACGACCGGAGAGCAGATCGCGGCGGTGCGCTATTGCTTCGACTTCGGCTGCTACCGCACCGAGGACCCGGCCAAGGTGCACGAGGCGAATCTCGCGTTCCTCTCGCTCTGGTACACCTCGGGCAGCGAGTACGGGTTCCACGACGGGGAATGGCGGATGACGGGCGGCGCCGACACGGCGGATTCCATCATGATCGCCTCAGAGCCGCTCACACGCGACACCTCGACCTGGCTCGAGGTCCCCGAGTACTCGATGATCTACGCCGACACCCGGTCCGGCCGGCCGACCATCGAGGTGCGCTACCTCGATTGAAACTAGTGGGGCCGGAAGAGCTTGACCGCGCGCATCGCCGCCGCGGTGCGGGTCTCGACGCCGAGCTTCTCGTAGATGCGCTCGAGGTGCTTCTCGACCGTGCGCGGGCGCGCCCCGAGGATCGCCGCGATATCTCGGTTGGTCTTGCCCGCCGCCACCCAGTCGAGCACCTCGCGCTCGCGGGGCGTGAGCGGCACCGAGGCGATGTCGAAGGAGATGTCCGCCGGGACCTCGCGCACGCGGTCCGCGGCGATGCCCAGCCGGTAGAGGTTGGCCAGGTGCGGCCGGGCAATTTCGAGGAGTTCGCGCTCGCGGTCGCCGAAGCCGGATCTGCTGCGATTGAGGACGAAGCTCACCAGAAACCGGTGGTCGACGTAGATTGGCACCGCGATCACGTGATCGATGCGGATCGCGCGGTAATACTCGTTGTAGAGGGCGCTGGCGCGGAAGGCCTCGGGCGCAACGCAGTCGGTGATGCGCCGGGTCACGGCGCCGGGGTCGCGCCCGTGCGCGCGCACGAGGGGATGCTCGTGGAAATGGCAGTTGAACACCTCGATCGCGCGCGGGGAGATCGCGCCGGGCTGGTCGCTCACGACGCTGCGGTGGCCCTGGTCGAGGTCGCAGACCGACAGGGTGGTCAACTCGGAGGCGACGAGCCGCGGCAGCCACTTCACCCCGCGCGCGGCGAAGTCGGCGCCGCCCGCGCAGCCCTCCCCGATCGCGTGCAGCACTTCGAGCGCCGCGCGCAGCTCCCGATTGGTCAGCTGGCTCGCCTTCTGTGACGGCATGGTCGATCTCCCCCCGGAGCGCGGACCGTCCCGCCTATTTACCAACTAGTAGGTTATTTGTCAATCCTGCGCCCGGTACGCTATCGTTGCCCCGGCAAGGACCCCATGCCCCGGCCCTCTTCCTCCGCCCACACCTCGCGCCGGATCCTCGACATCGCCGAGCGCCTGGTCCAGACGCGGGGATTCAACGGCTTCAGCTACGCGGACATCGCCTCGGCGCTGGCGGTCACCAAGGCGAGCCTGCACTACCACTTCCCCACCAAGGCGGCGCTCGGCAAGCAGCTGATCGAGCGCTACGAGAAGACGTTTCTCGAGGCGCTCGGCGAGATCGACCGCACCGGCGCCGACGCGCGCGAAAAGCTCCGGCGCTACGCCCGGATCTACGCCGAGGTGCTGCGCGCGAACCGCATGTGCCTGTGCGGCATGCTCGCCGCCGAATACGCGACGCTCCCCAAGCCGATGCGCGAGGAGATGCGCCAGTTCTTCGACGAGAACGAGCGCTGGCTCGCCGCGGTCCTGGAGCAGGGCCGCGCATCGGGCAGCCTCAGATTCACGGGGCCGGCGCTCGACGTCGCGCGCGCGATCGTGGGCTCCCTCGAGGGCGCGATGATGCTCGCGCGGTCCTACGGCGACCCTGCGCGCTTCCAGGTCGTCGCCGATCGCCTGATCGCGGAGCTCTGAGCCGCCGGGGGGATACGTAGCCTTACGCATTTCCAGCCGCTGCTCGGGGGCTTAAATTACGGGCACGCCGGACGTCCCGCCGGCGCACTCATCGGAGGCGCGATATGGAAAAGGCTGAATGCAAGGATTTCCGGAAGCCGGACGAGGTCCGCGAGTTTCCCAAGGGCAGGCTCGAGCTGATCAAGGTCGGCGGCGCGACCGTCGGCCGCGCGGTGTTCGAGCCCGGCTGGAAGTGGTCCACCTCGGTGCAGCCCCTCGTCAAGACCAAGAGCTGCGAGGCGCCGCACTTCCAGTACCACGTCTCGGGGGTGCTGCGGATCCGGATGGACGACGGGTCGGAGTTCGACTGCAAGCCGGGTGACGTGTCCCTGCTGCCCTCGGGCCATGACGCCTGGGTCGTCGGCAAGGAACCGGCGGTGGTCGTGGATTTCCAGGGAATGATCGATTACGCGAAGTCACACGAGGCACACGCCTGAGGAGGGACGACCATGCTAGCAAGCGCACCGGTAATGACGATGTTGCCCGTGAAAGACATGGAGCGGGCGCGCGACTTCTACGTGAAAAAGCTCGGCCTCGAGCCCGAGGGCCTCGCCGCGGACGGCAAGTTCGTGCTGCGGGCGCAGGGGACCAAGTTCGGGCTGATCCCGAAGCCCGAGGGCACCAAGGCCGAGCACACCGCCGTCAGCTTCGAGGTGAAGGATCTCGCCGCCGCGATCCAGGCGCTCAAGAAGCGCGGCGTCGTGTTCCACGACTACGACTTTCCCGGCTTCAAGACGGTCGATCACATGGTCGTGATGGGCACCGACAAGGCGGCCTGGTTCGGGGACACCGAGGGCAACATCCTGTGCCTGCACCAGGACCTCCGGAAGCGCGCGTGAGCGTGCGCGACGAAGGAGGCGCCCGGTGCTGACCCACAACCCGATGACCACCATCCTGCCGGTGAAGGACCTCAACCGGGCGCGCGACTTCTACGAGCACGCGCTCGGGCTCCAGGCGGAAGGCCTGCAGGCTGACGGCAAGTTTCTCCTGCGCTGCGGCGGCGGCGCCAGGATTGCCCTCTTCCCGAAGCCCGACGGCACCAAGGCCGAGCACACCGCGCTGTCATTCATGGTCGAGGATATCGTCGCGGAGATCCGCGAGTTGAAGCACCGCGGCGTCCAGTTCCACGACTACGACCTGCCGGGCCTGATGACGTTCCAGCACGTCTGCGTGCTCGGCTCGGAGAAGGCGGCGTGGTTCAGCGACACCGAGGGCAACGTGCTCTGCCTGCACGAGGATCGGGCGGCGCGGGGATGATCAGGCGGTGCGGCAGTCCTCGACTGCCAGCGCATGCTGCAGCTCTTCGGCCTGCTTGCGGTCCTTGCGCCCGCCCCGGATGCGCGACTGGCTGATGAGGCGGGTGAGGTGGTTATTGGTGCGCGCGAGCGCCTGCAGCAGCTCCTGGGCGATCGCGCCCTGGAACTTCGCGGCCAGGCGGTCTTGTCCCGCATGCAACCGCTCGAACGCCGCTTTCCCGAGCTCGAGCAGCGTGGCGCGCTCGCGCGTGACCGCGCTCATGCTGTGCGGCCGGCCCTCGATCAACGCGTTGAGACCGCACAGGCGGCCCGGCCCGAGCACCCCAACCCGGTGGCGCAGCCCCTTGTGCACGCCCGTGACCTCCACCGCTCCCCGCACGATGACGTAGCACGCCGAGCTCGCATCGCCCTCCCCGAACAGCACCTGCCCGCGCCCGAGCTCCATTACTTGCGCCAGATCGGCGACGGACTGGATTTCCGAGGCACTGAAGCTCCGGAACAGCGGCAGCACCGGCAAAAAGGCGCCCAGGTCGAACGACGGGTTGCCGCGCTCGCGCGGCGCGGAGGATGCGACGGCTGCGTCCGCCGCGGGCGCGACGCGCTCCGGCGCGTCGCTGGCGACGATGCGGGCGTTCAGATCGCGCAGGCGTGCGCACAACGTGCGCGTCACGCGCGCCTGGATCGTGAACGCCGCGTGGTTGCGCTGCGCGAGCAGCATGTGGAAGCCGTCGCGCTCCAGGAAGTAGCCGGCCGCCGGCTCGCGCGCCACCACGGTCGCCGAGCGCGATCCGCTGTCGAGCAGCGCCATCTCGCCGATGACGCTGCCTGGGCCGAGCGCCGCCACCGCCGCCTCCCCGCCTCCCGGCAGCCGTGTCGTCACCTCGACCGAGCCGCTCTCGAGAATGATGGCGCTGTCGGCCGGCTGGCCCTGCCGCGTGAGGCACGCCCCGGGCTCGAACTGCACGCGCTCGCACACGCTCAGCACGCCTTCGATCTCGGACGGCGCCAGCCCCTCGAACAGCGAGATGTTCCGGATGATCTCCGCCGCCGCCACCCTGCGTCCTCTTTGCCCGTACTCCTCGTCTATCATTAGAACATGAAACGCGCAGCGCCACTGACGCAGGATGCCGGGCACCCCGAAGCCATCGACCTTGACGCCTATCTCCGGCGCATCGGCTATTCCGGCGGGCTTCAGCCACTTCCCGCCGTGCTGGAGGCGCTGCATCTTGCGCACGCGACGCACATCCCGTTCGAGAACCTCGACATCCTGCTGGGGCGCCCGATCCGCCTCGATCTCGCGAGCCTGCAGGGGAAGCTCGTGGCGGGCGGCCGCGGCGGTTACTGCTTCGAGCAGAATCTGCTGTTTTCCGCCGTACTCCAGCGCCTGGGGTTTGCCGTGACGCGGTACGCCGCGCGGGTGATCTACCCCAGCGGGCGCACGGTCCCACGCACTCATATCGTGCTGCTGGTCGACGTCGAGGGCGCCTCATGGCTCGCGGACGTCGGCTTCGGCCTCGAAGGGCTGTTGCGACCGGTGCCGTTCGGCAGTGGCGCCGAAGCGCGCCAGTACGGCCGGACCTACCGCGTCGTCGAGGCGAACGGGGAATGGATGCTGCAATCCTTGCGGAACGGCGCGTGGAAAGACCTCTACGCATTCCTGCTCGCGCCCCAGCTCGCGGTCGATTTCGAGCCTGCTAACCATTACTCCGCGACGCACCCGGACTCCCGATTCGTGCGGACGCTCACCGTGCAGCTGCCGACGCCCGAGGTCTGCTACCGGCTCCGCAACCGCGAGCTCGTGCTCGATCGCGGCGCGGGCATCACCCGTCGCGTGCTGGCCGACGACGAGGAGCTGCTGGCTGTCCTCGCCGGGACGTTCGGGCTCCATTTTCCCGCCGGGACGCGGTTCGCCTATCGCGAGGATGCGTAGTTTCTCGGGACGAGCGCGCGCCTTATACTGGCGCAAGTCACAATTCAAAGGGACAGACAAATGAGATGCATCACGATCGTGCACGGCATCGCTGCGCCGGCGATTGCCGTCGCACTGCTGTGGCCGGCGGCGGCGCTGTCACAGGCCTATCCCACCAAGCCGATCCGCATCATCGTACCGTTCCCGGCGGGCGGGGGCGTTGACTACATCGGGCGCATCGTGGCGAAGGGCCTCACCGAGCGCTTCAGACAGCAGGTGGTGGTCGACAACCGCCCCGGCGCCAACGCCATACTCGGGCTGGAGGCGCTGAAAGCGTCGCCCGCCGACGGCTACACCCTGGCGGCCGCGTCGGCCGGCCCGCTCGCAGTGAACCCCTTCATCTACGCGAAGCTGCCGCACGATACGCTGAGGGACTTCACGCAGATCGCCAACATGGTGAACTACCCGCTGCTGATGGTGACCCATCCGTCGCTGCCGGTGAAGAACGTGAAGGAGCTCATCGCGCTCGCCCGCGCCCGGCCCGGAGAGGTCTCCTACGCATCGCCCGGCTCCGGCAATTCCTCCCACCTCGCCGGCGAGCTCTTCAACGCGATGGCGAAGGCGAAGATCCTGCACATCCCGTACAAGGGCATGGCGCCCGCGGTCGTATCCGTCGTGTCCGGAGAGGGCCAGATACTCTACGCGAGCATCCCGCCGATTCTCCCCCACGTGCGCTCCGGTCGCGTCCGGGCGCTCGGTGTCGGGAATGCCAAGCGCGTCCCCTCGCTGCCGGAGTTTCCGACCATATCGGAGTCCGGGCTGCCCGGATACGAGGCCTATGCGTGGGCCGGCATGATCGGGCCCGCCAACCTGCCGCGGGACATCGTCATGCGGCTCAACAGGGAGATCGTCGCGACGCTCAACCAGAAGGACGTGATCGACCGCATGCTCGCCGACGGCACGGTTCCCACGCCTTCGAGCCCCGAGGAATTCACCGCCTATCTGAAGGCAGAACTGAAGAAGTGGGGCGCGGTGGTGAAGCTGGCAGGGATCAAGCCCGAGTAATCCGTCACAGGCAATGCATACGACCCGGAGGACGCCTATCGATCCGTAACACGATCGTAACCCAAACGAAACGCGATTGACTTCATCCGCAGCGACAATCGCTTGCGCATGAAAGCTGCGACGTCACGTCAAGAGTCGATCGTCCCCACGCGCTCCGATACTCCGGTGCGCGACGAGGACGAAGACGACCGGCCCACGCTGCGGTTCCGCGCCATCTTCATCTCCGACCTGCACTTGGGCACCCCGGGTTGCCAGGCAGCTCCACTGCTCGACTTCCTGCGCCACACCGAAAGCCGCGACCTCTACCTGGTGGGCGACATCATCGACGGCTGGCAGCTGAAGCGCCGCTGGTACTGGCACCAGTCCCACAACGACGTCGTCCAGAAGGTGCTGCGCAAGGCGCGCAAGGGCACGCGCGTGACCTACATCGCCGGCAACCACGACGAGGTGATGCGCCATTTCCTCGGCGTTGCCTTTGGCGGCATCGACATCCGGGACGAGGCCGAGCACGTCACCGCGGACGGCAAGCGCATGCTGATCACCCACGGCGACCTCTTCGACGCGGTCGTGCAGTGCGCCAAGTGGCTCGCGCACGTGGGCGACGCGCTCTATCTGTTCTCGCTGAGGCTCAACCGCTGGTTCAACCACCTGCGCGCGAAGATCGGGCTGCCCTACTGGTCGCTCGCGCAATTCCTGAAGCACCGCGTCAAGAACGCGGTGGGCTACATCACGCAGTTCGAGGAGGCGCTCGCCCACGAGGCGCGGCGCCGCGGCTTCGACGGCGTGGTCTGCGGCCACATCCACAAGGCGGAGATCCGCGACATCGGCGGCATCCGCTACTGCAACGACGGCGACTGGGTCGAGAGCCTCACGGCGCTGGTCGAGCTCGACAGCGGCGAGCTGCGGATCATCGACTGGAAGGCAATCGCCGCGCTGCAGCGCGGCGCGCTGAATGCGGAGGCAAGGGGACTTGCGTATTCTGCTGGTGACTGACGCCTGGACGCCGCAGCTGAACGGCGTCGTGGTGACTCTCGCCAACACTGTCAAATGGCTCGAGCGCTGGGGGCACGCGGTTCAGGTGCTCTCGCCCGAAGGCTTCCGCACTTTCCCGATGCCGACGTATCCCGAGATCCCGCTCGCGATCCTGCCGGGACGCGAGGTGGCGCGGCGGATGCGGGCGTTCCGGCCGGACGCGGTGCATATCGCGACCGAAGGACCGATCGGCGGCGCCGCGCGCGCGTACTGCCTCAAGCACGGCCTTGCGTTCACCACCGCCTACCACACCTGCTTTCCCGAGTACGTGCAGCCGCGCTTCGGCGTGCCGCTGGCGTGGACCTACGCGTGGCTGCGGCGCTTTCACGCGCCCTCCTCCGCCCTGCTGGTGGCAACGCCCGCGATCCGGGCGCTGCTCGAGGCGCGCGGCTTCAGCAATCTCGCCGACTGGTCGCGCGGCGTCGATACCGAGCTCTTCCACCCGGCCGAGGCCCGCTTCAGCGATCTGCCCCGCCCGGTGTTCCTGAACGTGGGCCGCGTCGCGATCGAGAAGAACCTGCCCGCGTTCCTGGGACTGGATCTCCCGGGAACGAAGGTGGTCGTCGGCGACGGACCGCAGAGAAAGGAACTCGAGAGCCGCTTCCCGGAGGCGGTGTTCGTGGGGACGAAGACCGGCGCCGAGCTCGCATCCTACTTCCAGCGCGCCGACGCGTTCGTCTTTCCCAGCCGCACCGACACCTTCGGGCTGGTGCTGGTCGAGGCGATGGCGTGCGGCACGCCCGTGGCCGCCTTCCCGGTGCGCGGGCCGATCGACGTGGTGACGGATCCGGCGGCCGGTGTGCTCGACGAGGATCTCGCGGCGGCGGCCCGGGCGGCGCTTGCGCTCGACCGCGGCCAGGTGCGCCGGGTTGCTGAAAGATACTCCTGGGAGTACAGTTCGCGGCAGTTCCTTTCAAACCTGGTGCCGGCGCGCCGCAGAAACGCGGCCCTGGCAGGAGCAGCCTGAAAGCACGTGGCGTCGAGCGACCCGCCGCAGCCGACGGAGAATCCGTTCAAGGGCAAGACCGGGATCGTCCGGATCGTCCACGCCTTCTTCAACTCCTGCGCGGGGCTTGCGGACGCCTGGCGGCACGAGAGCGCGTTCCGGCAGGAGGTCCTGCTCGCGGTGATCCTCATCCCGGCCGCGTTCTGGATTCCCGTCACCGCCGCCGAGAAAGCGCTGCTCATCGGCACGGTGCTGCTCGTCCTGATCGTCGAGCTCCTCAACACCGGCGTCGAGGTCGCCATCGACCGCATCTCCTTCGAGCACAATTCGCTCTCGAAGCGCGCCAAGGACATCGGCAGCGCGGCGGTATTCGTCGCGCTCGTGCTGATGGCGGTGGTGTGGGGCCTGATCGCGGGCCCCCATCTCGTTGCGGCGTGGTGACGGCGCGCTAGAGGGAAGCGGCGACCGCGCTGCCCATCTCGGTCGTGCCGGCCTTGCCGCCCAGGTCGGCGGTGAGATGCCGCGCCTCGGCGATCACGCGGTCCATCGCGGCGTCGATGAGCTGCGCCGCTCGCGTGGCTTTGTCCTCTCCTCGCTTGCGCCCCAGCCATTCGAGCAGCATCTTCCCCGACATGATCAGCGCGTAGGGGTTCGCGACATTCCTCCCCGCGATGTCCGGCGCGGAGCCGTGCGTTGCCTGCGACATCGCAAGGCGTTCGCCCACGCACAGGCCGGGGGCGAGCCCGAGTCCGCCGACGACGCCCGCGCCCTCGTCGGTCAGGATGTCGCCGAACTGGTTGGTGGTCACCACCACGTCGAACTGCTGCGGGTTCATGACGAGCTTCATCGCGAAGCCGTCCACCAGGACTTCGTTGAGCGTCACGTCGGGATATTCCTTCGCGAGCTTGCGGCACTCCTCGGCGAACATGCCGCAGGCGAGGCGGTAGACCGGTTCCTTGTGGACCGAAGTCACCGTCCGGCGCGGGCGCGTGCGCGCGATCTCGAACGCTTCCTTTGCGACGCGGCGCGAGCCTGCACGCGTGATGACGCGCGAGGCAATGGTGACCTCGTCGTTGGGACGGAACTCGCCGGCGCCCGCGACCACGGTGTCGGAGGACTGCATGCCTTCCGTCACCTCGCGCAGGAACACGATGTCCACGTTCTTGTGGACGGACGGGATGCTCGGATACGACTTGACGGGCTTGATGCTGGCGTAGAGGTCCAGGCGCTTGCGCAGCGGCGGCATGATCCAGGTCGGGTCGTTGCGCGGGTAGGCGGCGTGCCCGATCGGCCCGCACAGGAAGCCGTCCATCTTCTCCAGCGCCGCCACGGTGACCTGCGGCATGGTGTGGCCATGCAGCTCGTGCCCCCGCTTGCCGATGGGCAGCTCCTGCCACTTGATCTCGAGCCCGGTCTTCGCCGCCGCAGCTTTCATGACCTTGACAGCCTCGGGGACGACCTCCAGGCCAATGTCGTCGCCGAGCAGGATTCCGATGTTCAGCATGGCGTAAGCCTACCAAGGCACATTGATTGAATTGAAGTCCCCTGAAGCAGCAAGGATGCGCGATTCGTGTTCAGCGTCAAGCTGGAGTCGCGAGGGTATGCTAGCCTGCTGGGTTGCATGAAAGGAGCTTGCGTGAAATACACACTTGGATTGGTCATCGCGATGCTGATCGCCGTCCATGCGGCGGGCGCGGCGGCCCAGAGGAGCGGGCCGCGAGAGGGAAGATGGGATTTCACGTTGCAGCCGCAATACGTCGATTCGAAAAGCGTCACCGGAGACAACGGATCCCGCGCAGACATATCGGGCGATTGGGGATTCGGATTCGGATTTGCGTACAATTTCAGCAATCACCTGGCGCTCGGCGGCGAGCTGACTTGGAATGAAGCTAACTACAGGGCGAGGATCGTTCCCGCAGCGGGCAATAACAACCCGTCCTTTAACCTCTCCGGCACGATGGAGACCAGCACCCTGCGCGTTAACGGAACCTGGAATATTCTGGCCACGAATTTCACCCCCTTTGTCACCGGCGGGATTGGCGCGACCTACGTGGACACCAATATTCCCAATGGTCCGACCAGTTGCTGGTCCGATCCCTGGTGGGGCACCTACTGCGACACGCCCACGAGGTCAAATACCTACTTCAGCTACAACGCCGGCGCCGGCCTGCGGTGGGACGTGCACCGCCAGTTCTTCCTGCGCGGGGTCTACTCGCGCCAGTGGATCGACGTGGGTGGCGGAACCGGAAGTCCCGCGTTCGATCAATTCCGCATCGATTTCGGGTTCAAGCACTGAACAGCGGTTGGTTATATCGTCAGCCCCCAGATCGCGGCGGCGACGGCATCGCCCATCGTAGCCGGCACAGCGACGCGCCGTGGTCGACGCCCCGTTCATACATCCTCAGGCGGTCATCGCCCGCGGTGCCCGGCTGGGCAGCGGCGTGCGGGTCGGGCCGTTCGCGGTGATCGAGGACGATACCGAGATCGGCGACGGCTGCGAGATTTCCGCCCACGCGGTGATCAAGCGCTATACCCGCATGGGCGCGCGCAATCGGGTCGCGGAGCACGCGGTCATCGGCGGCGAGCCGCAGGACCTGAAATTCAAGGGGTGGCCCAGTTTCACGATCATCGGCGCGGACAACCTGATTCGGGAAGGCGTGACCATAAACCGGGCGAGCGTCGAGGACGCCGAGACCCGGGTGGGCGACGGCAACTTCCTGATGGCTTACTCGCACATTGCCCACGAATGCCGTATCGGGAACCAGGTCGTCATCGCCAACGGCGCGCTGGTCGCGGGATTCGTCACTATCGGCGACCGCGCATTCATTTCCGGCAACGTCGTCATTCACCAGTTCGCCCGCGTCGGCCGGCTGGCCCTGGTGGGCGGGCTCGCCCGAGTCTCCCAGGACTGCCTGCCCTTCACGATTACCGAGGGGTCGCCGGCCCGGGCGCGGGCCGTGAACACCATCGGCCTGAAGCGCGCTGGTGTACCCGAGCCCGACCTCGCGGCTTTGAAGAAGTCGCTGGCGCTGTTGCGCTCGAGGGTGCCGCTCCGGGAAACGATGCTGGAGCTGGAAGCCTCGCCCAGCGCGCTGGTGCGGGAGCTGGCCCAGTTCATCCGCGACGCCAAGCGGGGATTCACGCATCCCGGCGCGGCCTGACTAGACAGCCGCGGCCACTGCGTCGCCCATCTGGGTGGTGCCGGCTTTGCCGCCGAGGTCGGCGGTCAGGTGTTTCCCCTCGGCGATGACCTTGTCCATCGCGGCGTCGATCCGCTTCGCCGCCTGGGTTGCTTTGTCCTCTCCCCGCTTGCGGCCGAGCCACTCGAGCAGCATCTTCCCCGACATGATCATGGCGTAGGGGTTGGCGATGTTGCGGCCCGCGATGTCCGGCGCGGAGCCGTGAGTCGCCTGCGCCATGGCCTGCCGCTCGCCCACGACCAGCCCCGGCGCGAGCCCGAGCCCGCCCACGAGCCCTGCGCCCTCGTCGGTCACGATGTCGCCGAACTGGTTGGTCGTTACCACCACGTCGTAGTCCTGCGGCTTCATCACAAGCTTCAGCGCGAAGCCGTCGATGAGGACCTCGTTGAACCGGACGTCCGGGTACTCGGCCGCCACCTTACGGCATTCGCGCGCAAACATGCCGCACACCAGGCGATAGACCGGCTCCTTGTGCAGCGCCGTCACCATCTTGCGCTTGCGGGTGCGTGCGATCTCGAATGCCTCGCGCGCGACGCGGCTCGCGCCCTTGCGGGTGACGACGCGCATGCCGATGGCAATCTCGTCGTTGGGCTGGAACTCGCCGCTGCCCGCCAGCACCACGCTCGAGGACATCATGCCCTCGGTGGTCTCGCGCAGGAACACGATGTCCACGTCCTTGTGCACGGAGGGGATGTTCGGATAGGACTTCACCGGCTTCACGTTGGCAAAGAGCTCGAATTTCTTGCGCAGCGGCGGCATCACCCACGTCGGGTCGTTGCGCGGATAGGCGTTGTGGCCGATCGGGCCGCAGATCCAGCCGTCCGTTTTCACCAGCGCGTCCGCGGTGACCTGCGGCAGGGTGTTGCCGTGCAGCTCGTGCCCGCGCTTGCCGATGGGAAGATCCTGCCATTCGACCTGAAGCCCGGTCTTCGCCGCCGCGGCCTTCATGACCTTGACGCACTCGGGCACGACCTCGAGTCCGATGTCGTCGCCCAGCAGGATTCCGATCTTCAGCACATGCCCTCCAGAAGTCTCCCCAGCGGCTCAGCGACTCTTGCGCCTCGTGCGCTCCCAGGTCTGCACCGGGCCGGCGACGACGCGAAACAGGGGATGCGCGGCGATCCGCCTGACGCCCCTCTGCTCCCGGTGCAGCCGCGGGTTGCGCGCGCGCAGCTTGCGGCGAAGATGACGCCATTCATATTGGAGCTGGCCCCTCGTCGCCACGATCGGCGGCAGCTCCCGCACCGGCCCCACCTTCCCCCGGTCGAAAGCATAGCCCCGTGCCCGCGCCTCGACGTGAATCGCCGCCAGATAGGCGTTGATCGCCGAACGCGCCGCGGGATGCGATCGAAAGCGCTCGAGCTGCGGGTGGTGGCGGTAGCCGCGGGTGCGGCCGCGCAGGACCTGGCGCGCGAGCAGCGCCTCGCGCCAGAGCGCGACGAGCCCCTGGGGATCGAGGTACCGCGGATGGAGCGTCCACAGCCGCATCCGGTCACGAGGCTGCGCGCTTCGCACCCTTCCGGCCCGGCACCGATGCGCGCGCAACTTCCCCGGCGTCCTTGAGCTTTCCGATGTCCCAGCACAGCCGGATCAGCTTGTCGGTCTCGCTCTTCGACAGGATGCCATCTGCGAATCCACGAAACTTGGCCTCGAGATCCGAATCGCTCATCGGCCGGTCGAGGCTGCCGACCGCGTGCTCGACGTGCTTCTCGAGCGCCTTGCCGTTCTTCAGCCGGATCGTGACGTGCACCTGGTCCTCGTGTACGCCCTTCTCAGCCGCGGCTGTGACCCTGTCACGCAGCGCGATGACCCGGGGATCGCGCACCGCCTCGTCGCTGTACTGCGCTTCGCCCGCCGCGCCGTAAATGATCGCCACCGCGCACGAGTGATAGACGCTGAATTTCCCCTCGAGCCCGGCCTGCGGCGTGCGCTTGCCGGTCAACTCCAGCACGAGCGGGTGCACCTTGAGCGCGATGCTCTCGATGTCCTCGGCCTGAAGCCTATGCTCGTTCCTCAACTGGATGCAGCCGTCGATCGCCGGATGCTCCACGATGCCGCAGGCGAACGGCTTGTAGGTATTGAGCGAGAGCTCCCACGTCTCCCCGAGCCGGTCGAGGATCTCGCCGGGCTTGAAGCTCGTTGACAGCACGTTCGCGAAGCCCCGCTTCGCCTCGATGCCCTGCTCCGAGCTGGTGAAGTCCTTTGACGCCAGCAGCGCCGCGAGGAGACCGTTGCGCGCCGCGTTGCCGGGATGAAAGGGCTTGCACATGGTGCCGAACATCTCGCGCAGGCCCGAGGACTGGGTCGCGGCAATGCCCAGGGCCCAAGTCATCTGCTGCTCGTTGAGACCCATCAGCCTGCCCGCTGCGGCCGCGGCGCCGAATACGCCCGCGGTGCCGGTGATATGCCAGCCAACATCGTAGTGGGGCGGATAGACCGCATTGCCGATCCGGCACTCCGCTTCTACGCCCAAGACGAACGCATGCAGGAAGGCATCGCCCGTCACAGGCTTGCGCTCGGCGAGCGCCAGGATGGCCGAGGCCACCGGGCCGCTCGGGTGGATCACCGTCTTCAGGTGCGTGTCGTCGAAATCGAAGGTGTGCGAGGTGATGCCGTTCACGAGCGCCGCGAGCATGATGTCGAGCCGGTCGCCGCGCCCGAGCACGGTCGCCTCGCGCGGCCCGGAAAACGCGTCGAGCGCCGCGAGCGCGCGCTCCGCCGTCTCGTGGCGGGACGCCCCGACCGCGCAGCCGACCCAGTTGAGAAACGAGCGCGCCGCCTCGTGCCGCACCTTCTGCGGGATGTCAGCGTATCGATGCTGCACAAGGAATCGGGCGAGCGTTCTGGTAACTTCCATCGTTGACTCCGTGAATCGTAAGTCTTGATCTTGCGCCGAGCCTACTTGAGGTACTTCGCTTCCCAATCCTCGATTTCCGCCAGCTTCAACACCTGGTTGTATTCCCGCAGTCCCAGCATGCGGCCGCGCAGGGCGCGCGTGTTGCCATCCTTCTTCAGCGCGGCAAGCGCCTCGCGGAGGGCGAAGCCCGCGGCGGCGCGCCCGAGGCCGGGGTAGATCGCGATGCGCAGCCCCAGCCGGCCGACGCCCTCGGCGTCCAACTCGTCGAGCTTGCCGCCCGCGCCCATGTTCACGAGGCAGGGCGCGTCCACTTCGGACGCCACGCGCTTCAGGTCATCCAGGATCGAGGGGCCGCTCTTCATCTCGACGAAGATCACGTCGGCACCGGCCTTCCGGAATGCCCGCGCGCGGCGGATCGCCTCATCGAGACCGTGGGCCTCCGTCGCGTCGGTGCGCGCCATGACGACGAAGTCGGGATCGCGGCGAGCGGCAAGCGCGGCTTCGATCTTGCCGACGGCCTCCGCTTGCCCGATCACCGGCCGCGCGCCGGGTAGCTGCCCGCAGCGCTTCGGTGATGCCTGGTCCTCGATATGGATCGCCGCAACGCCTGCTGCTTCGAACTCCTCGACGGTGCGGCGCACGTTGACCGCATTGCCGTAGCCGGTGTCGGCGTCGCAGATCACGGGAATGTCGATCGCCGCTGCGACGTGACGGGCGTGGCCCGTGATCATCGTGAGATCCACCAGTCCGACGTCGGGACGCCCCAGCAGGCTCGCGGAGACGCCGTTGCCGGTCAGGTAGGCGGCCTCGAAGCCGGCCTGCTCGACGAAACGCGCGCCGTAGGCGTCGTAGATCCCCGGCGCGATGATGACCGGCCCGGATGTCAGCCGCCTGCGCAGCCGCTGGCGAACGGTCTCTCGACCCGTCACGCTGCGGCCTTGACGTCGAGGCGGTAGCGCTCGAGCTTGGCGTCGTCGAGCGTGACCCCGAGCCCCGGGCCCGCGGGCAGCGGGAGGCTGCCGCTGGAGAGATCGAGCTTGCGCGTCACGATGTCGTCGGCGGTCTTCAACGGCCCGACGCATTCCAGCCCGTCGATCACGTTTACCGAGGTCGCCGCGAGCATGATCTCCGCCATGGTGTTCACGCCCAGCCCGAAGCCGTGCCCGACCACGCAGCGGATGCCGGCGGCCTCCGCGGTCGCGATCATGCGCCGCGTATTGATGAATCCGCCCTGCTTCATGATCTTGACCTTGACGATGTCGGCCGCCTCCAGCTTGATGATCCTTATCAGACTGGCGTGATCCAGCACCGACTCGTCGGCCATGACCGGCAGCCCGACCGCGTTCGCTTCCCGCCGCACCCGCGCCATGCCGGCGATGTCGTGGTCCGGCACCGGCTGCTCGAAATGCTGCAGCTTGAACGGCGCCACCATTCTCGCCAGCTTGATCGAAGTGTCCGCGTCGTAGCCGGCATTGGCGTCGATGCGAATCTGGAAGTCCGGCCCCACGGCCTCGCGCACCGCCTTGACGCGGTCGCGGTCGGCCGCGATGTTGCCGCCGACCTTGATCTTGGCCGAGCGGAAGCCCTTGCGCTTCCACTCGAGCGTCTCGCGCGCCGCCTCCTCGGGCGGCAGGATCCCGATCCAGGCATTGAAGAGCAGCTTCTCCTTCATCGCGCCGCCGAGATAAGTATGGACCGGCATCCCTGCGGCGCGCGCGGCGATGTCCACGCACGCCATCTCGATCGCCGCTTTCGAATCCAAAAAGCCTTTCACGGCCGGCTCGATGCGCGCGAGCACCGCATGGACATTGGTCGGGTCCATCCCGACGAGCATCGGCGCGAATCTCCCGCGCAGCACCTCCAGGTGATCCGGCGTCTGCTCCTTGGAGTAGCCCGGCGTGGGATCGATGTTGCCCAGGCCCGTGATGCCCTCGCTCGCCGTGATGCGCACGACGACGCTCTTCTGCACCGACTTGGTGAGATAGGCGTTCTTGTACTCGCCGACGAGCGGCACCGCCACACCGAACACTTCCACGCGCTCTATCTTCATATGGTCTTCCAGTCCGAATGCGCCTTCAGGAACGGAATCA
>DATBMB010000047.1:0-15179 GCA_036555035.1 Burkholderiales bacterium
CAGATTCCGGCCGGCATGTGGCTATTCGAGGTGGGAGACCTAGCTCACATCCAGCCGCTCGGCCACTTCCAGGTAAGCGAGCTCGACACGCCGTGGGCGCGCAAGGGCGGGCGCTTCGGCGCGCACCAGTTCCAGGAGCACGTCGAGGGGACCCTCGTCTATTGCGCGTGGTTCTCGGGCGGGCTGCGGGTGGTCGACATCGCCGACCCGTCCGCGCCGCAGGAGGTCGCCTGGTTCATCCCGGAGCCGCGCGGCGGCTATGCCACCCCGCAGACCAACGACGTGGAAGTGGACGCGCGCGGCCTGGTCTACATCGTCGACCGCAACTGCGGCTTCGACATTCTCGAGATCGAGCGCTGACGCAGAAGAAAGGAATGGACATGCCCGCCGCAAACGACCTGCCCGACCTCCTGGAGACGACCGAAGCGGAGCGTCTCGCAACCGGTTTCATATTCACGGAGGGCCCGCTGTGGCACCCGGACGGCTACTGGTATTTCGTGGACCTGCGCCGCAATCACCTGCACCGGTTGCGCCCCGGCCAGGCGCCGGAGCTGGCCCGCAAGACCGAAGGGGGCAACGGCACGACCTTCGACCTGAAGGGCAACCTCATCGTGTGCGAGGGCGACGGCCGGAAAGTCACTCGCACTGGCGCTGACGGCAAGGTCGAAACGGTGGTCGACCGCTACCAGGGCGGGCGGCTCAACCGCCCCAACGACATCGTTTGCCGCTCCGACGGCAGCCTCTACTTCACCGACCCCGACAAGCGCGTGCCCTACGCACAGCGGGAGATTCCCGGCCCCGCCGGCACCGACAATCTCTGGGACGGCGCCTGCGTCTATCGCGTCGCGCCCGACGGAGCCGTGAGCGTGCTCGCGCACTGCGAATACCCCAATGGTCTCGCTTTCTCGCCGGACGAGCGCACGCTCTACGTCGCGAACACGCGCTCCTCGAAATACATCCACGCGATCGAGCTCGACGCCGCCGGCAACATGAAGGGGCGGCGCATCTTCGCCGACATGAACGAGGGCGCGGAGCGCGGCATCCCCGACGGGCTGAAAGTCGACTCGCAGGGGCGCGTCTACTGCACCGGGCCGGGCGGGATCTGGGCCTTCACTCCCGGCGGCAAGAGGATCGGGGTCATCCGTTTCCCCGAGCAGTCGGTGAACTTCGCGTTCGGCGGCCCGGACCTGAGGACGCTCTTCTGCTGCGCTCACACCTCCGTCTACACCCTGCGCGTCAAGGTGCCGGGCAACCCGCACCCCTGGTACCGGCTACGAAAGTGATGCGCGCGCGCCCCGGCGCCACGCTGCCGGCGTAGTGCCGAGCGCGCGCTTGAACGCGCGGTTGAACGCGGCTTCCGAATCGTAGCCGCTCTCCTCCGCGATGCGGGCGAGACTCGCTTTCTCGCTGCGCAGCCTCTGCGCGGCGATGGTGAGCCGCCAGCGCGTCAGGTATTGCATCGGTGGCTGGCCGATGAAATCGGTGAAGCGCTGCGCGAGCGAAGAGCGCGAGAGCCCGACGCTCGCCGCGAGCTCGTCCACCGACCAGTCGCGCTCGGGCCGTTCATGCATCAGAGCGAGCGCACGGCCCACGAAGCGATCACGCAGGCCGGCGAGCCATCCGGTCTGCTGCTCCGGCATCAGCTCGATGTAGCGGCGCAGCGCCTCGACGAACAGCAGCTCCGAAAGCTTCGCGAGCACGGTCTCGCCCCCGGGCCTGGGCACGGCAGTTTCACGCGCCCCCGCCTGCAGCAGGCTCGTCAGCCAGGCGGTAGCGGGGCCGCCGCCCAGCGGCACCCGCAGCAGCCGCGGCAGCGTCTCCAGCATTGGCCCGCACAGTCGCGGGTCGTATCGGAGAAACCCGCAGAAGAAGCGGGTCCTTTCGCCGCCGCCGCCATGCGCGATGCGCATCAACTCGCCGTCCGCGGCGGGATGCACCAGGGTATCGGCCAGCGTCGGCGCCAGGCGCAGGTCGCTGCCGAGCAGATGCGTGTCGTCGCGCGGCAGCATGACGAGGTCGCCCGCGGCGAACTCCAGCGTTTCCCCGCCCGAAACGAGCCGCGCCTTGCAGCGCCCCTCGGTGAGAACGTGGAAGAACACGATGTTGGCGCCGCCGGACAGCACCGGCGAGGCCGAATGGCCGGACTGGGACACGACGCACCACGGCGCGGTGAATTGCGCGTCGAGAAACACCGCGCCGGTGAGGCGAAGCACGCGCAGCGCGTCGGAAAGTGCGTCCATCCCGGGAATTATCGGCGACTCCGGAGTCTCGCGCAAAAACGCCGGAGGCCCGATCAACACGCAGCGGCCGCATTCCCCGATACTCCCCGCCGTCGCATACCGATCCACTCAACCGACACTTAAGGAGACTGAACCATGACCACCCTTGCACTACGCACACCTGTGTCACAGAAGGACCCCGTTTCCGCCGCGCCGGATTTCGAGGCCGTCAAGCGTCGCCAGCAGGCGACCTGGGCCAGCGGCGACTTCGCAGTCATCGGAGTGACGCTGCAAATCGTCGGGGAATCCCTGGCGGAGGCAGCGGACATCCGCGCCGGCGAGCGCGTGCTCGACGTGGCGGCCGGCAACGGCAACGCCACGCTCGCCGCCGCCCGCCGCTTTGCCGAAGTTACTTCCACCGATTACGTGCCGGCGCTGCTCGACAAGGGCCGCGCCCGCGCCGCCGCCGAAGGGCTCCAGGTGAGCTTCCAGGTCGCCGACGCCGAGGACCTGCCGTTCGAGGACGGCAGCTTCGATGCCGCGCTGTCGACCTTCGGCGCGATGTTCACCCCGGATCACGCGCGGCCCGCGCGCGAGATGCTGCGCGTGGTGCGTCGCGGCGGCCGCATCGGGCTCGCGAACTGGACTCCCGAGGGCTTCATCGGGCAGCTCTTCAAGGTCATCGGCCAATACATCCCGGCGCCGGCGGGCCTGAAGTCGCCCGCGCTGTGGGGCACCGAGGCGCATATCGCCGAGTTGTTCAGCGCGCAGGCCCGGGACATTCGCGCGGTGCGCAGGAATTTCAACTTCCGCTACCGCTCCGCGGCGCACTGGCTGAGAATCTTCCGCGACTACTACGGGCCGACCCACAAGGCGTTCGCCGCGCTGGATTCCGCGCGGCAGGATGCGCTCGCGCAGGACATCACGGCGCTGCTCGACCGGCTCAACGTCGCGGGACCCGCATCGCTGGTGGTGCCGGGCGAGTATCTCGAAGTTGTGATCACGAAGCGCTGAGGTCGGCCATGGCAACGCGCTCAACCCGGGACGTGATCGACAGCCACCTGAGGAGCTTCGGCGAGAGGAGCCTCGACGGCATCCTGTCCGACTATGCGCCGGATGCTGTCCTGTTTACACCGCAGGGGCCCCTCAGGGGCATCGAGGCGATCAAGCCGCTGTTCCAGGCGATGCTCGCGGAGTTCGGCAAACCGGGAGCAAGGTTCAGCCTGAACCAGCTCTCCGTCGAAGGCGACCATGCTTACATCGTGTGGGCGGCAGAGACTGCCGACAACGTGTACGAGCTGGGGACGGATACGTTCGTCGTGCGCGACGGGAGGATTGCGGTGCAGTCATTCGCCGGCCATACCAGATCCAAGCATTGAGGTGCGGATAGAATGCATGGCGTTGGACCTCAACGAAAGGACACGCCATGGAACCCGATCTCTCAGCACTGGACAAGGTAACGAGCACCGCCATCGACCTCGGCATGAGGTTCGGCCCGAGACTGCTGGTCGCGATCATCATCCTGGCGGCCGGCTATTTCACCGCGCGCTGGGCGGCCGCAGGTGTGGGACGCATGCTCGACTCGCGCGGGCTCGAGCCGCCGGTGCGCCAGCTCCTGCTCACCATCGTGCGCGTGCTGGTGCTGATTCTCTTCGCCATCATGGCGCTCCAGAACCTGGGGGTGGAGCTGCTCCCCCTCATCGCGGGACTGGGCGTGGCGGGCGCGGGGATCGCGCTGGCCATGCAGGGCGTGCTCTCCAATCTCGTCGCGGGGCTCACGATCATCCTGACGCGCCCGTTCCGCGTCGGCGAGTTCATTTCCATCGTGAAGGAAGAAGGCGTGGTGGAGGAGATCAGCCTCTCCAGCACCACGTTGAGCCACCCCGACCGCTCGCGCATCGTCATCCCCAACCGCAAGATCGTCGGCGAGATCCTCCACAACTACGGCAAGATCCGCCAGGTGCAGATCGAGGTGCGCGTCGCCTACGATACCGACCTCGACCAGGCACTCGCGACCATCCGCGAGCTGCTGAAAGCCAATCCGCGGGTGCTGAAGGAGCTGACGCCGCCGACGCAGGTGGTGCGGCTCGCCGAATCCGTAGCCATAGGCGTCTTCCCGTGGGTGAATATTCCGGATTACGGCCCTGCCGGAGGCGAGATTAACAAGGCCATCGTCGAGGCGTTCCGCGCGCGCGGCATCGTCATTCCGCCGCCGCGGCGCGACGTGCGGATAGTGGAAGGCTCGCCCGGCGAGCTACGGGCAGCGTAGACATAGGAGCGCGCACGAAAGAGGCCCTTTGCCTCGGTTGGCGGCGGCGCGATTTGATCCAGGACAAACCGGGCTTCCCCGTACGCCCCTATAGTGCCCTGGAGTACCTGGTGTCCAAGGAGCCGCCATGAAATACGAAGATCCTGCCTGCGCATACTGTCCGCCGACGGTCAGGGCCTGTCGCCAAGGTGAAGACGCCGAGCGCGGCCCCGGGTTCTGCCCCACCCGCGTCGACCCCGAGACACAGGCCCACGCCCTCGCGGGCTACGACGATCCGGAGATCCGCAAGATCTCCCGGGAATCGGCGCTGGTGGAATCAGAGGGCTACTGCAAGTGGACGCGGGTCGAGGAAATCGTGCAGTTCGCCAAGCGCATGGGCTACCGCAGGATCGGCATCGCCAACTGCATCAGCTTCGTGGACCATGCATACGTGCTGAGCGGCATTCTCGAAAGCCACGGCTTCGAGGTGGTGTCGGCCGCCTGCAAGACCGGCAGCATCCCGAAAGAGGACCTGGGCATCGCCGACAGCGAGAAGGTGCGGCCGGGACAATTCGAAGCGTTGTGCAACCCGGTGTGCCAGGCCGAGCTTCTGAACGCGCACGGCTGCGAGTTCAACATCGTGCTGGGCTTGTGCATCGGACACGACAGCCTGTTCTTCCGGCACGCGAAAGGACTCACGACGGTCCTCGTCGCCAAGGATCGCGTCCTCGGCCACAACCCGGTCGCGGCGCTGCAGCTCGCGGACACCTATTACAGCCGCGTGTGGGGGCCTCTCAAGCCCGCGCAGCCGAGGAAGCTCCCAGTGCCCGGGCGCCGCGACGTCAGTTCGCCTTCATCCCCCGTTCCCGGATCAGGACCGCGCACTTCTTGAGCTCGGACTCCTTGGTGGCCGCCGCCTGCTCCGGCGTGCTGCCCACGACCTCGATTCCGTCCGCGTCGAGCCGGCGGACCGCATGGCGTACCCGTCAACTTGCGGCGTGATACTCTTTCCGCTCCAGTCTCCTCCAAGAGAGTCCCGCGCATGTCCACCACTTTGCAGCACGCAACCCGCCTGAAGACGCTGCTCGGGGATTACCCCAACACCCGGGCGCTGCGGCGGGGCGAGCTTGCTTCGCCCCGCGTTGCTTTCGATTTTGCCGATGTCCCGCAGGTTGCCAGCGCGTTCAAGCGCACGGTGCGCAACCTCGAGTTCGACGTCTCGGAGCTCGCCATCGTCACCTACCTCATGGCCAAGGCGCACGGCAAGCCCTACGTGCTGCTGCCGGCGGTGGTGCTCGGCCGTTTCCAGCACCCGTTCATCGTCTACAACTCGGCGCGCGGGGAGCTTCGCCCGGGCGACCTCAACGGGAAGCGCGTCGGCATCCGTTCCTACTCGGTGACGACGAGCATGTGGCTGCGCGGCATCCTCGCCAACGACCACGGGGTGAACATCGACTCGGTCCGCTGGGTCACCTTCGAGGAGGCTCACGTCGCCGAGTTCAAGGATCCCCCCTCGGTCGAGCGCGCGCCCGAGGGCCGCGAGCTGGTGAAGATGCTGCTCGACGGTGAGGTGGACGCGGCGGTGATGCGGGACACGAGCCTGCCGGACCCGCGCCTGAAGCGGCTCATTGCCGATCCCGACAAGGCGGCGCGCGAATGGCACGCTAAGAACCGCGCGATCCAGATCAACCATATGGTGGTGGTCCGGGACTCGCTGTCGAAGTCCGACCCCGACGCGGTGCGGGAAGTCTACCGGCTGCTGCGCGAAGCCAAGCGCCGCGCGCCCGCCCCCGCCGCAGGCGAGCTCGACATGACGCCCTTCGGGCTGGAGGCGAACCGCCGCAACCTCGAAGTCGCGATCGACTACGTCCACCAGCAGCGGCTGATCCCGAGGCGCTTCAAGGTGGACGAGCTCTTCGACGACGTCACGCGCAAGCTGGACTGACTGCAGTGACGGGCAACGACCCGGGGCATGTCGTTCCCAATTCGTCGGGAACGGACCGGCCGAAAACGAAAGCGCCGGCAAACGCGGCCGATTGCCACATGCACATCTACGACCCGCGCGCGGCGCAGCTCGCGTCGCGGCTGCCCGTGTCCGACGCCGGCCCGCCGGATTATCGGCTGCTGCAGAAGCGCATCGGGACGTCGCGCGTCGTGGTCGTGCAGCCGCGCAACCACGCCACCAACAACCAGGTCACGCTCGACGCAGTGGCGCAGCTGGGCCTAGGCGCGCGCGGCATCGCCGTGCTGCACCCGACGGTGACCGACGCCGAGCTCAAGCGGCTCGACGCCGGCGGTATCCGCGGGATCCGCTTCTCGCTCGGCGATCCGTCTACCGCGGTCGTCACGCTCGACATGGTGGAGCCGCTCGCGAAGCGCATCGCTCCTCTCGGCTGGCACGTGCAGCTGCACTGGCCCGGCGACATGATCGCGGAGAACGCGGATCTACTGCGGCGCCTGCCCACCCCGATCGTGATCGACCACATGGGGCGGCTTCCTCCGGCGGTCGGGACGGCTCACCCCGCGTACCCGATCATTCTCGGGCTGATCGAGAAGGGCCGTACCTGGGTCAAGCTCGGGGCCGCGTACCTGAACACCGAGATCGGCCCTCCGCGCTACCCCGATGCGACGAAGATCGCGCGGGCGTACGTGAAGGCGGCGCCGCAGCGCCTCGTGTGGGGCAGCGACTGGCCGCACCCGTCCGAAGGCAACAACAAGCCCGACGACGCCTTGCTCTTCGACCTGCTCGCCGAGTGGGCGGGCGACGAGAAGACGCTCAACCGCGTCCTCGTCTCCAACCCGGAAGCGCTCTACGGCTTCAGCGCCCGGTAAAGGAACGGCAGGCTGATGTCCATCCGGTAGTCGATGTCGGAGTGGTTGTCGTCGAACTCCTCGTAGGTGTGGCGGATGCCGGCCTCCGCCAGGCGCTGCGAGAGGATGCGCGTGCCGAAGTGGATGTGGTACTGGTCGCGCCAGCCGCAGTCGATGTAGATGCCCCGCAATGACTTGAGGCTCGCGCGGTATTTCGCGACGAGGTGGATCGGGTCGTGCGCGTGCCACTTCTTCCAGCGCTCCCAGATCGCCTCGCCCGTCTCGAGGTTCACCGGGACGCGGAAGCCGAGCGGCGCCCGCGGGTCCGGGTCGTAGGTCGCGGCCATGCAGAGATTCATGATGCAAAGGCTCTCCGCGGTCGAGAGCTTCTCCTTTTTCCACACGTGCTGGAGGAAGCGCTGGATGCGGCCGTCGTCCCGCCCCTGGGCGAGGCCCTTGCGGCGCGCCTCGCGGCGCGCGTCGTATTTTCCGGGCCTGCGCTTCGGAGAGCGGTGCTTCTGGAGCTCGTTCAGCGTGTTCGGCCAGTCCGTCCAGTAGACGAAATCGAAATAGGAATCGCCCGAATGGTCCGCGATCGCGCCCCAGTACCGCGCGTACTTCATGCCGTGGAGGATAGCGCCGTAGCCCCCGGATGATTTCCCGAAGCAGCCGCGGTGCTCACGGGAGGCCAGCGTGCGGAACTGGCGGTCCACGAAGGGAATGATCTCGCGCGTCAGGTAGTCCGCGTAGTTGCCGATCGCGGGCGAGTTCACGTACTGGTTGCCGCCCAGCGCCGTGAAGCAGTCAGGGAAGACGATGATCACCGGCCCCATCTTCTTCTCGCGGATCAGCCGCGCCGCCCGCTCCGGGACGTTGTCGCCGAAGGGCTTCCAGTTCACGTGCGAGGGGCCCGACCCGGTGAAGCCAACGAAGTCGTAGAGCACGGGGAAGCGCCGCTTCTCCTCGGCGTCGTACTGCGGCGGCAGCCACACGGCCACGTTGCGGGCGTGCGGGTCGCCGAGCGGGTTGCCCTTGAGGATCCCGGATGTGTGTGCCAGCACGACCAGCCTGCCGGCGGGGCCTTTCGCGCGCTTCAAAGCCATGCAGGATTATTTCATATTGATGAACGCAGCGTGAAGTTCGCGCCGAGTTGATCCGTGCTGGTGCAACCGATGCACCATCGGTGCGCGCGCAGCGTGGAGTTGGTGCGTCGCCGTCTGGCGACGCCTAAGAATTTTTCCGCGCATGACGATAGATATTATCGCGTGTCA
Organism: Burkholderiales bacterium; assembly: GCA_036555035.1. Lineage (GTDB taxonomy): Bacteria > Pseudomonadota > Gammaproteobacteria > Burkholderiales > SG8-41 > SG8-41. The sequence continues at coordinate 8,550 of DATBMB010000047.1, forward strand.
CTTCGGAACTTGCGGCCTATCATTCCGTCAGACCTTGAGCGAAGGAAACTGCATTCATGAACATCGAACAATTCCGCTATCCGACCCGTGCGGAGATCGACGCGCTTGTGCGCGCCGCGCGCCGCGATCGCTCAGAAGCGATTGCACGCATGTTTCGCGACGCCGTCGGCGGGCTCGTCGGGTTCGTCGCGCCCGGCTCGCCGGCCGACGCGGGAATTCACGCTCGCCGGCAAGCGTCGCCGTCCGGAATTTCAATCGCAAGGGAGCGCATCATGGCCGAATCATTCTGGAGAACCGCAGCCGCCTCGCTGCCGCCGCAGGTCCGGTGGCGTCACGCAGGATTGTTCGAGGCCGCGGAACGATACGAGCTGCTTTTCGATCTCGTCGCGACCTCGGGCGGCCGCGCACGCCGCGCCCTGGCGCAAGCGTGCCGCGGCGTGGCCGACGCGCTGCGCGGCGCGGCGCGGAGACTGGACGTCGCCGCGCATCGCCTGATGCCCGCGCGCTGACGCGCTCTAGAGCGCGACCTTCTGGCGCTGGCCGGTCTCGGAGGCGCGCACGATGGCATCCAGCATGCGGTGGCGGCGCACCGCGTGGTCGAAGTCGGGCTCGACGGACTTGCCGGCGCGGATCGCCTTCGAGAAGTTGACCCACATCTGGCCGACGTCGTAGGCGCGGCCTTCCTTCCGCACCGCTTCCGGCACCCACTTCAGGCGGTCGGGCACCGGCAGCTCCTGCAGCGCCTTGTCGTCCTTCTTGCCGCCCACGATCTTGCGGCTCGCCTCCTGCCCGGCCTCCCCGCCCCCGATCATCGCGAGCGTTCCGTCCTTCCCGTAGATCTCGAAGCGATAGCCGCTGCCGTGGTAGGGCTGGACGCCCACGTTGGCGCTCACGACCGCGCCGTTCTCGAGCCGGCCCTGGATCATGATGTTGTCGGGCGCGGTGGTGTCCACGTACTTCATGGTGTCGGTCTCGAACCACTGCTTGGCCTGGGTGCTCACGATTGCCGAGACCTCCGTCAACTCGCCCACCACCATGCAAACCGCGTCGATCGCGTGCCCGAACGTGATGGTGAGCGGATTGGCCCCGAGTCTTGCGTCGCGCTGCCAGGTGCGGTCCGAGGTGCGGGTCAGCACGCCGCTGTTCTGCATCGTCATGTTGACCGACAGCATCTCGCCCACGTAGCCGTCGCGGATCAGCTCGCGCATGTAGAGGTACGCGGGCGAGGCGCGCCGCTGCAGGCCGACCATGGTGGGCAGCTTCTTCCCGCGGGCGAGCGCTGCCATTTCCTCCGCTTCCCGGGTATTCGCACCGAGCGGCCACTCGCAATACACGGGCTTGCCCGCCGCGAGGGCGGCCTTGGTGAGCGCGAGGTGCGCCGGCACGCGTACCGCGACGAGCGCCGCCTCGACCTGCGGGTCCGCGCTCATTGCCTTCACGTCGCTGTAGGCGTGCTTCACGCCGTACTTGTCGGCCGCCGCCTGCGCGGTGTCCGCGTGCGCCGTGCACACCGCATAGAGCTCGGTCTCGGGCAGCTGCGTGAGAGCCGGCGCATGCGCCCACGGGCCCCAGCGCCCGCCCGCCCCGATCATGCCTACGCGCAGCCGATTTGACGTTGCCATGATGCGTCCTCTCCAGATTTCGTTGGGGAAAGCGGGAGTCTACCGCAGCGCGGGTGCTCGTGGCCCGCTTCCCGGCGAATCAGAAAAAGCCTGGAATGGAAGCGGTTACTTTGCTACAATGCGCAATCGGAAAGCCCGGTCCCCCACCGGGCTTTTTTGTTCACGCAGCAGCCGGCCGGATTGGTCCCGGCAAAGGAAAGGTTGACAGCCATGGCACTCGCAAGACCGACGCGGACGGTGGAATGGACCCACGAAAGGATCGCGGCCCTGACGACGGCCGAGGTGCAGCAGCTGCGCGCCAACGCGGAGCGGCTCAACAGCCCGGAGATCAAGGAGCGCTGCGACGCGGTGCTGAGCGAGCGGCGCAAGGCCGTCAACGCGCGGTCGCGCGCCCTGCGGGAGGCCAAGAAAAACAACCTGGAGACAGGCGGGACGGCATGAGTGCTCCAGTCGCGGGGCCCGGCCGGTTCAGGGTCGGCAAATACGACGTCGTCGCGGAGCCCATTCCGTACTCGCGGCAGATGCTGCGCTACACGATCTACGTCGGCAAGACGCGGATCGGCGCCATGGTGAGCGTGCCCTCGGAATCCGACTGCCGGTTCCTGGAAAAGCCGCCGGTCGTGCCCCCGCTCAAGGTTTTCTACGTCACCAGCCGCCCCGGCCGCCCGAAGAAGAACGCCAAGCCCCCCGTGACGCTCGAGCGCAACACGCCCGGCTACCGCGAGGAGCTTCCCTCCGACGTCTCGCTCGACGGGATCGGGAAGCCGGGCATCACTTCTTGATCTCGATAAACTCGAGCTGCACGCCGTCCGGCCCCTCGAAGAAGCACACCCTCCGCCCGCCCGAAACGACGGTCTTCTCGAGGATCCGGATGCCCTGGTCCTCGAGCTTCTTGATCAGCGCGTCGAGCTCGTCGGTGTCGATGGCGATGTGCTCCATGCCGTACTTCTGCTCGCGCGTCTGGTCGGTGAGAAAATCCGTGACGTTGAGGTCGAGCCCGAGCAGGTCGAGCCGGTAGCCCCCGCGCGGGGACTTGCTGAGGATCTTCGCGCCGAAGGTGTCGACGTAAAACCTGGCGGTCTTCTCCGGATCCTTGGTCTTGATGTGCAGGTGGTTGAGCTTCAGCGTCATGGGGCTTCTCCTCGAGTACGGCAAGTCAGGCAAGCGGGAGCACAGATTACCACCAAGCCATGACGAATAGGCCGCCCCGCAGAGGGCGGCCCTGATGCGCCGGGCCTGCTGCAAAGTCCGCATTGCGATAAACTAGCGCGCGACCTGCCGCAGGCCAGCGCATCTCCCCTTGCCGATGAGCGTCCGCCAGCAAATCCGGTTTTGCTCGGGCAGCGATGGCGTCCGTCTCGCCTACGCGGTGTCCGGCCGCGGCGCGCCGCTGGTGAAAGCGGCGAACTGGCTCACGCACGTCGAGCTCGAGCCGGCGAGCCTCGTATGGGCACATTGGGTGAAGGAGTTGAGCGCCAGCTATACGCTCGTGCGCTACGACGAGCGCTGCTGCGGGCTTTCCGACTGGAGCGCGGAAGATGTCTCGCTCGAGGCCTGGGTGCGCGACCTCGAGACGGTTGTCGATGCGGCGGGGTTCGAACGCTTCCCCCTGCTGGGCATTTCCAAGGGTGGGCCCATTGCCGTTGCCTATGCGGTGCGCCATCCCGAGCGCGTCAGCCGCCTGGTGCTCTACGGCACCTACACGCGCGGGCGTCACCTGCGGGCCGCGACGCCGCAGCAACGCGAGGAAGCGGAGGTCATGGTCAAGCTCGCCGAGCTTGGCTGGGACAAGGAGGATCCGGCGTTCAGGCAGGTTTTCGCCATGCAGTTCCTGCCGCAGGGCACACCCGAGCAGCACCGCTCCTTCAACGAGATCAAGCGCCACACCGCCTCTCCCGAGAACGCGGCGCGGATCATGAGGGTGAGCGGCGAGGTTGATATTCGCGAACTTGCGCCCCGGGTGCGCTGCCCGACCCTCGTCATGCATGCCCGCGATGACCGGCGTGTGCCGCACGAAGAAGGCCGGCAGCTCGCCAGCCTTATTCCGGGCGCCCGTTTTGTGCTGCTGGAAGGCTGCAACCACATACTCACCGAGCGCGAGCCGGCGTGGCCCCGTTTCCTCGCCGAGCTGCGAAGCTTCGTGCGGGAAGAAGAACCGGCAGGCACGCCGGGAGCCGCCGTCGGCGCCTTTGCCCGCCTCTCGGACCGCGAGCAGGAGGTGCTGGATCTCATCGCGGAGGGCATCGACAACCGCAGGATTGCCGAGCGCCTGTCGCTTTCGGAAAAAACCGTCCGCAATCACATCAACAGCATCTTCTCGAAGCTCGAGGTCGAGAGCCGCGCGCAGGCGATCGTGCGCGCGCGCGATGCCGGCTTCGGCCAGGGCGCCGGCAAGACCCCCCGCTAGGCCGCGGGACCCAGAATTTCCCATCGAGGACAAGCCGGGGCGGCGCGGATTGGGGCGCCCGCCTCATGCCCGCGCGCGCGCTTCCCGGAAGAATCCCATTACATGGAAACGCAGTACCGCAACGTCGTGGTGCTCTCCGGCTGCCAGGCCGCGCTGCAAACGGTCGGCGCGACCGTGATTGCCGTGAGCGGCCTCGTGGGCGCTCTCCTCGCGAGTGACGCATCGCTCGCGACGATCCCCCTCACTTGCTACGTGCTGGGAGCGGCCGTCACCACCGTTCCTGCTTCCCTCCTCATGAATGCGATCGGACGGCGCGCCGGCTTCCAGGCGGGTGCCGCGCTCGGCGCGCTTGGCGCGGGGCTTTGCGCCGGCGCCGTCTATGTTGCGAGCTTCGGGCTGCTCTGCGCCGGCCTGATGGTGCTGGGAATGCATACGGCGTTCGGCAAGTATTATCGATTCGCGGCGGCCGACGCCGCGGCCGTCGATTTCAGGGCCAAGGCCATCTCCTTGACGCTCGCAGGCGGATTGGTCGGCGGTTATTTCGGCCCCGAGCTCGCGAAACGCACCGTGGACCTCGTTGCCGGACACGCCTATCTGGCGTCGTACTTGTCCCTCGTTGCCGTATGCGTCGCCGCGGGACTGATGCTGACGCGGCTCGATATTCCCCGTCCTGCACGGGAACGCAAAGGGTCAGGCCGTCCGCTCACCGCGATCATGCGCCAGCCGGCATTCATCGTCGCGGCGCTCGCCGGGATGCTCTCATACGGAATCATGAACCTCATGATGACCGCGACGCCGCTCGCGATGCGCGCGCACGACCATCAATTCCACGACGCGACGTTCGTGCTGCAGTGGCACATGGTCGGGATGTTCGCGCCGTCCTTCTTTACCGGTGCGCTGATCAACCGTTTCGGAGTGCTGTCCGTCATCCTGGCCGGGATCGTGCTCCTCCTGGCCTGCATCGGCGCGGCACTGGCCGATACGGCATTGCTCAACTTCTGGGTCGCGCTGTTTCTCCTGGGGATCGGATGGAATTTCATGTACGTCGGCGGCTCGGCGCTGCTCGCCGAGTGCCACAGTTCCGCCGAGCGCGCCAAGACCCAGGCGGCGAACGACTTCATGATATTCGCGACGATGGCGATCTCGTCGGCATCGTCCGGACTGCTGCTCAACCAGAGCGGCTGGAACGCGGTCAACTATGGCTCGCTCCCGTTCGTCCTCATTGCCATGACGGCCACGCTATGGCTGATGTGGCAGCGGCGCGCGGGGCGTCGGATTGACCGGATCGCGGACCCAAACCGCGCTTGACATGAACGGAGATTCAGCTGGAGTAAACTCGATCCCCCGACTGACCCTATGCGGGGGCGGCATCGGCGCATGCCGCCGAGATTCCCTTACCAAAATAGAGGAGATTGAACATGGCGATACGCATTGGAGACGAAGCACCGGATTTCACAGCCGAAACCACCGAGGGGCCGATCCGGTTCCACGAATGGATCGGGGACAAGTGGGCGATTCTCTTCTCGCATCCGAAGGATTTCACGCCCGTGTGCACGACCGAGCTGGGCTACATGGCGGGCCTGAAGCCCCAGTTCGACCAGCGCAACACCAAGGTCGTGGGCTTGAGCGTCGATCCCGTGAGCGACCACAAGGCCTGGGTCAAGGACATCCAGGAAACCCAGGGGCACGCGATCAACTACCCGATGATCGGAGACGCCGACCTGAACGTCGCCAAGCTCTACGACATGATCCACCCCAACGCGAGCGGCGGAAAGCGAACGGCCGTGGACAACGCGACGGTGCGCTCGGTGTTCATCGTCGGGCCCGACAAGAAGGTCAAGGCGATGCTGGTCTATCCCATGACCGCGGGCCGCAACTTCGACGAGGTGCTGCGGCTGCTCGACTCGCTGCAGCTGAACGCCAAGCACACGGTAGCCACCCCGGTGAACTGGAAGCCGGGCGATGACGTCATCATCCCGACCTCGGTCTCGGACGAGGACGCCAGGAAGAAGTACCCGCAGGGCTTCAAGACGCTGAAGCCCTACCTGCGGACCGTCGCGCAGCCGAAGTAGCCGGGCTGCCGCAATCGCAAGAAAGGGCGCAGCGATGCGCCCTTTTTTTCCGCCCTGATCCCTTAGAATGGGCGCCATGCCCCTCCGGTATCCCCTGGTGCACGTCGACGACGTCCGTCCCGAGAACATGAAGCGGGGAGAGGGCTGGGCGATCTCCGAGTTCCGGCTGCCGATCTCGGGGAAGAACGGGAGCTCCACCGCCCTCTTCCACTCGATCTTCCGGCCCGGCTCGACGCACGCGAAGCACCTGCACCGCAACTGCGACGAGATCGCCGTCTACCTGAAGGGGCACGGCACCGTCGGGCTCGGCGATGAGCGCAGCGTGGTGCGCGCGGGCCACTGCCGCCTCATGCCGCGGGGGATGGAGCACTTCTTCTACAACGAGACTGCGGACGAGGAGGCGCTCGTCGTCGGCTTCTACGCCGGCGCGAAGAGCGTCGAGGACACCGGCTACGAGTTCCGCGGCAACGTGACCGCGGCGGACCTCGCCGCACCGCGCCGCGAGAAATTCAGCGCCGGCATCCTCGTC
>DATBMB010000069.1:0-15817 GCA_036555035.1 Burkholderiales bacterium
TGCCCGGATCGTCGCGTTCGTGCGGTCGTTGATCACGGCCGCGCGGCGCCTGGAAGCGGATCCGGAGGCTGGTTGCCTGCTGGTTGCGAATACGGCGAAGCTCGATATCAAGACCGTCCGCGGATCGTGGCCGCGCTTCGATTACCCGGGAACGCTTGCCGCCGATCTGCTCGAGCGGCTTGCGCGGCAGGAGCCGTGGCTTGCGAAGGTCGAGCGCCGCTCGCCGCGGAGCCGGGACGCGCTCGGCAGATTGATCGACGACAGCGTGCTGCGCGAAGCGGGGTCCTCTAGAGCGGCTTGAGCTTCAGCGCGCGGATCACCTTGCTCCAGCGCTGCATCTCGGACTCGATCAGCCGGCCGAACTCCTCCGGCGTGCTGAGCTCGATATCCACCGCGATGTTCCGCATGGTCTCCACCATCCTGGGCTGCTTCATGACCTTGTGCGACTCGGCGTTGAGCGTGTCGATGATCGAGCGCGGCGTGCGCGCGGGCGCGAGCATCCCGAGCACGGCCGCCGTGCTGAAGCCCGGCACGCCCGCCTCGCTGATCGTCGGCATGTCGGGCGCGAACGGTGAGCGGCGGGCGCTTGCGATCCCCAGCGCGCGCAGCCGCCGGCTTTCGATGTGGGGCTTCACCGTGAGCGCGTTGCCGAACACCGCCTGCACCTCGCCGGTGATGGTCCCGATCAACGCCGGCCCCGCGCCCTTGAACGGGACTTCGCGCAGCTTCACGCCCGCCATCTGGTTGAAGAGCTCTGCGGTGAGGTGCGCGGAGCTGCCGGTGCCCCCGGAGCCGTAGAGGATCTCGTCGGGCCGCCGCTTCGCCAGGGCGACGAACTCCTTCACGTTGCGCACCGGCAGCGACGGATGGACCACCAGGATGTAGGGCGACAGGGCGATCAGCGACACCGGGGCGAAGTCGCGCAGCGTGTCGAAAGGCAGCTTCGCATACATGCTCGGGTTGACCGAGTGCGGGCTCGACACGAAGAGCAGCGTGTAGCCGTCCGCGGGCGCGCGCGCGACGTGCTCGGTGCCGACGATGGCGTTCGCACCGGCGCGGTTTTCCACGATCACCTGGTGCTTGAGCGAGTCCGTCAGCCCCGCGGCGAGGTAGCGCGCGATGACGTCCGTTCCACCGCCCGCCGCGAAGGGCACCACGATGCGGACTGGTTTGGACGGATACGCCTGTGCGGAAACGGTGCCCGCGGTAGCGCAGGCGATGGATAATGCTATTGCGGTTTGCCCCAGACGTCTGAACATGAGGATGATCTCCGGCCAATACGGGGATGCGGACCGCTATCTTACTGGATAGACCCACCAAGCTCAGGGAGCAGACATTGAAGAATGACAATCGCCTGCGCGCGGCGCTTGCCGCGAGCCTGGTGCTGACCGGTTTCCTGCTCGCTGCGTTGCCCGCGGCCGCGCAGACTTATCCAAGCCGGCCGGTGCGCTTCATCGTTCCCATCGCGCCGGGCGGCGGCGGCGACATCACGACGCGCGCGGTCGCGCAGAAGTTGAGCGCGCTGTGGGCGCAGAACGTCGTCGTGGACAACCGCGCGGGCGGCACCGGGGCGATCGGGCTCGAGATCGCGGCGAACGCGCGTCCCGACGGCCATACGATCTCGCTCGTCACCGGCACCCATGCCGCGCGCCAGGCGATGCAGGGCAGGAAGCTGCCGTACGACCTCGTAGGCGGCTTCTCCCACGTGACGCAGGTCACCGCGCAGTCGTACGTGCTCGTCGTGAACCCGTCGGTGCCGGCGAAGACGATCCCGGAGCTCGTGGCGCATTCCAACACACTGCCGAACGGGCTCACGTTCGGCTCGTCGGGGCAGGGGAGCCTGCAGCACCTTTCCGGCGCGCTGCTCTCGACGCTGGGGAAGGCGAAGCTGCTTCACGTCCCGTACAAGGGCGGCGGCCCCGCGCTCGCCGACGTGCTGGCGGGCCAGATCAACATGATCTTCGCGACGCCGCTCGAGTCGGCGCCCCACATCAACAGCGGCCGCCTGCGGGCGCTCGCGGTGTCGGGCGCGACGCGCATGAAGATGATGCCCGCGCTGCCGACCGTTGCCGAGGCGGGCGTGCCCGGCTTCGAGGTGTCGCAGTGGTACGGCGTGCTCGCGCCGACGGATGTTCCGAAGCCGGTCCTGGCGCAGCTCAACAAGAGCTTCGTGCAGGTGCTGAAGTCCCCCGACCTGATCGAGCGGTTCGCGAGGGACAGCGTGGACCTCGTCGGCTCGACCTCGGAGCAGTTCCGCGCGCACGTCGCCGCCGAGATCCAGCGCTACCAGCGCGCGATCACCGCGGCGGGCATCAAGCTCGAATAGCGGGTTGACGATCGCGATCGGGAGGGCGAGACGCCATGCGAGTGGGATTCATAGGATTGGGGATGATGGGGGGCTCGATGGCGCTGAACGCCGGCGCCGCGGGCTTTTCCATGACGGTGCACGACCTGCGGCGCGAGGCCGCCGAGCGCCACCTGAAGGCCGGCGCGCGCTGGGCCGGGAGCGCCGGGGACGCCGCGCGCGGCGCGGATGTCGTTTTCACGTCCCTGCCGGGGCCGCGGGAAGTCGAGTCCGTGGCGGACCGCCTGCTCGATGCAATGCAGCCGGGCGCGGCGTGGTTCGATCTTTCGACCAACTCGCCGACCGTCGTGCGCCGCCTGCATGAGCGCTTCGCCGCGAAGGGCGTGGCGATGCTCGATGCGCCGGTCTCCGGCGGGCCGGCGGGCGCAAGAACGCGCAAGCTCGCGCTCTGGGTCGGCGGGGACCGGGCGGTCTTCGACCGCTTTCGCCCGGTGCTCGATGCGATCGGCGACCAGGTCATCCACATCGGCGAGATCGGCGCGGGCTCGGTCGCGAAGCTCGTGCATAACGCCGCCGGCTACGCGATGCAGCTCGCGCTGGTGGAAGTGTTCACGATGGGCGTGAAAGCCGGGGTGCCGCCGCTCGCGCTGTGGGCGGCGATCCGGCAGGGCTCGCTCGGCCGCCAGCGCACGTTCGACCGCCTGGGCGAGCGCTTCCTGCGCGGCACGTATGATCCGCCCAACTTCGCGCTCGCTCTCGGGCACAAGGACATGACGCTCGCCACCGAGCTCGGTCGCGAGATCGGCGTGCCGATGCGCATTGCAGGCATCGCGCATGCGGAAATGACCGACGCGCTGAATCGGGGCTGGCAGGGGCGCGATTCGCGATCCTACCTGCTGCTGCAGCAGGAGCGCGCCGGGCTCGAGATAAAGGTGCCGGCGGAGGAAATCGAGGCCGTACTGAAGCGCGACGGCTGAAGGGCGATGATTCGCCTCCCGGCCGCCCGGTATCGGCCGGCTTCAACGCGGGGGGATCACGCCCCGAAAGTAAAGCGGCTGCCGACGTTCGAGTAGACGACCTTGTCGGGCATGCGCTCGCGCAGCATCGCGATGAACGGCTCGCCGGTGCAGTGCATCGGGAGGATCACGTCCGGGTTGATGCGCTCGAGCTCCTGCAGCGTGTGCTGGAGATACTCCTTCGGCGCCAGGCCGAGGTGGAAGCCGCCGAGCACCGCGTGGACCTTGTCGACGTTCGCGGCCGCCATGGCGCTGCGCACCGAGTTGATGATGCCGGCGTGGCCGCAGGAGGAGATCACGACCAGCCCGCGGCCTTTCACGATGTAGCAGGTGGCGTGCTCGTCGGGGTGCTGGTCGCGCACGAGCTTGCCCTTGCGCTCGGCCTCGCTGTAGTGATCGTCCTCGACCCATGAGCCGCCGGTCACTTCCTCGAACGAGGTGCGCTCGATGTAGCCGGAGGTGAACGCGCCCTCGAGCGCGTGCGGCGCCGGGCAGCACACCGATGCGACGTTCTGCGCCTGCAGCGCGCCCCGGTCGAGCGCGCCCCAGGCTATCGTCTCGCCGCCCTCTTTCACCCACTTCTCGCGGAAGATGGTCTCGCCGCCGACGTAGAGCGCGAGGTCGCTGCGCATCCGGCCGCGGTGCTGGCTGACGAAGCCGTCGAGGCCGCCGAAGTGATCGCGGTGGCCGTGGCTGAGGATGAGCCCGTTGATCTTCGCCGGGTCGATGTCGAGCAGGTCGAAATTGCGGTTGATGATCTCCGGCGTGTAGCCGAAATCGAGGATGTACTGCGACTTCGCGCCCGCAATCCCCGAGGTGAGATGCAGCGACAGCCCCCACTCGCAGGCGAGAGTGGTCAGCGGCCGGCCCGGCACGCGCCCCATGTGCTCGATCTGCACGTGGCGATGGGAGGTCTTGGGCAGGAAGCGCTCGTAGCGCGCATCCACCACCACGCGCACCGACAGTTCATCGACAACGGGAGGCTGGAAGGGCATGGGAGTCCTCGTTAGCGGGTGGACGTCCTGCCCGCAGGAGGCTTCTTGCGCACGGGCTTGTTCATTCGGGCTGGATGCCGGCGGCGCGCGCGACCTTGATCCACTTCTCGATCTCGGAGCGGGTGAACCGCTCGTATTCCTCCGGCGTGCTCCCGACCGGCTCCGCACCCTCGCCTGAGAGGCGGTTGCGCACGTTCGGGTCGGAGAGCGAGGCCTTCAGCGCGGCAAGCACCCGGTCGATCGCCGGGCGCGGCGTGCCCGCCGGCGCGAAAAGTCCGAAGCCCGCGGTCACGACGAATCCCGGGACGCCCGCCTCGATCATGGTGGGCACGTCCGGTGCGGCGGGCGAGCGCTTTTCACCGGCCTGGCCGATCATGCGCAGCTTCCCCGCGCGCGATTGCGGGATCACCGCCGGCATGCTGCTGATCAGCAGCTCCACGTGCCCGGCAACGGTATCGACGAGGGCCGGCCCGGCGCCCTTGTACGGCACGTGCGTCATCTTGATTTTCGCGAGCGAGCCGAGCAGCTCCGCCGAGAGGTGGCCGATGCTGCCGCGGCCGGCGCTGCCGTAGTTGAGCTTGCCCGGATGCGACTTGGCGAGGGCAACGAGCTCCTTGACCGATTTGACCGGGAGCGATGGGTGCACCACCAGCGCGGCGGGCACGTCGGCGACCTTCGAGATCGCGGCAAAGCTCCGCACCGGGTCAAATGGGAGGTCCTTCACCATGGCCGGGTTGATGACGTGCGCCGCCGACACCATGAGGATCGTGTAACCGTCGGGAGGTGATTTTGCCGCCAGCGCGGTGCCGATCATGCTGCCTGCGCCGCCGCGGTTCTCGATGATGATTTGGTGGCCGAGGTTCTTGCTCATCCCCGGCGCGACGATGCGGGCGATGATGTCCGTGTTGCCGCCCGGCGCGAACGGGACGATCATGCGCACCGGCTTGGTGGGATAGTCCTGCGCCTGTGCCCCCCATGCCGTCCCCGCGAGCGCGAGAATCAACAGCGCGCGGATGAGCCGCAGAAGGGATCTTGATCTCATCGAGGGCCTAAACCAATTCCGTATCCATCAGGGCCGGACGAGATCAGTATGGCCGAAGCCCTTCGAGTAATCCAGCACCGAGATCACCTTCGGCGTGACCTTCACGAAGGCCGTCAGCGCGAGGTCCTTCTCGGTCAGCTTGTTCATGTCCGGGAACCTGCGGGCGAGGAGCGAGAGCGCACGCTTGACGTCTCGCGGCTTCGAGAGCACCCGCGCCCGCGCGCCCATCGACAGTCCCTTGATGCTCGACCACCGCTTCGTGTCGTGGTCGATCGTGAGCGAGACCTTGGGGGTGCGCCGGATGTTGCGCACCTTCTGCCCCGCGCGATCGCAGCAGAAATAGAGATCGAGCCCGTCGTTGGCGTAGCCCACCGTGGTCGCCTGCGGATAGCCGTCGGCGCGCTGGGTGGCGAGGCTCATTATGTTGTGCTGCTTCAACTGCTTAAGGATGAACTTCTGGAGTGCGGGTCTCATGGGTCGCGTCCTCCGGGCACTTGGAAACCGATGAAAATCTAGCGCGCCGGACGCACCGTGGTATTGACCCAGATCAACCCGGTTCCACCCGATCGCGTCCTGCGGCGCCCGGTCCCCGGAATTCCCTGGCGCGGGTTGTCAACGGCATGCTGGTTGAGGCATCATCGAACCGCTGCGGGCAGGTCCGGTCCGTTCATCGCAGCCGGCAACAGCGGGCCGGGAATTGCGACATAAATAAAACCACTTACGAGGAGACTATCTGATGAAACGCGTACTTCAAGCTGTACTGGTCTGCACTGCCTTCCTGCTGCTGTCACCGGCGTCGGCCGCGAACTACGGGCCGGTCTCGAACAAGCATCCGGGATACCTGGAGGATGCCAACGGCAACATCATCCGGAGCGCCAACACCAAGCAATGCGTCCGGCTCGGCAATCAGTGGAGCCCGGCCGTTGCGAACTCGGGGTGCATGGCCGCGGTGCCGCAGTCGGCGCGCCGCTAGACCGCGCGAGGATAGGTTCTATCCTCGGCCGGAGAAGTACATTCAAAAAACGATTCGACAGGTCTTCTCTAGAATGCCGCTCACCGCGGCATTTTTTTTGCAACCCCGGTTTTCTACCATCCCTGGCGCCGGGGCTGCCAGTGATGCGAGCGGTGATTGGCGAGACGGTCCGGCTTATCGAAGAGCTTGATGAGGGCCAGGCCGGCGACAAAGCCGCCCAAGTGCGCCCAGAAGGCGACGCCGCCTTCCTGTCCGCCGACGATGCTGGTGAAGCCGCCGAACAGCTGCAGCACCGCCCAGTAGATGAGCATCGCCCACGCCGGCAGCGCGACCGAGGTGACATAGAAGCCCAGGGGCAACAGCGTGAACACCCGGACGCTCGGGTAAAGAATCAGATAGGCGCCCATCACCCCGCTGATCGCGCCCGAGGCGCCGACCATCGGCACCGCGGAGGAAGGATCGGCGAAGACCTGTGCGAGCGCGGCGGCGAGCCCGGTGAGCAGATAGAACGCGACGAAGCGGGGCCGCGTCATCGAGTCCTCGATGTTGTTTCCGAAGAGCCACAGGAACCACATGTTCCCGAGGAGGTGCAGCCAGGAGCCGTGCAGGAACATCGAGGTGAGCACGTTCTGCACCTGGCGGCCGGGATCGGTGAGGCAGACGAGCCCTTCTCCCATGGGAAAGCGCGTGCCGGGAGCAACGGCTGCGGTCAGCTCTCCGGGAATAAGCCCGAGCTCGCACACGGAGCGGGCGAGCGGGACGGTTGCGCCTGCGCCCTGCAGGAGCAGCCACGCCGCCACGTTCAGCGCGATCAGGACGAACGTGACGTACGGCGTGCGCTGGGTCGCGTTCTCGTCGTGGTAGGGAAACATGGCTCGGCGGTCACGTTAATGCGCCCACCGCCGGTGGTCAATCAGCCGGTGTAGACTTTTTCCATGACGACGGCCGAGTTCAGGGTGATGACCTCCGGCGCCTTCACCGCGGCGCACCAGGCGCTGGTTCCGGAGCTCGAGCGCCTGACGAAGGCCAAGGTCGTGACCGCTTCGACCTCGATCGGCACTGGCGAGATGTCGATCCCGAACCGCTTGAAGCGCGGGGAGGTCGTGGACATCGTCATCGTCGCTGAGCACGTGCTGCGGCAGTTCGTCGCGGAGGGCTTCGTGCTGGCAGAGGGCCTCACGGTCGTTGCCCGCTCGGGGATCGCCTTCGCGGTGCGTGCGGGCGCGCCGAAGCCCGACATCGGTTCCGCCGACGCCCTGAGACGCACGCTCCTGCAGGCGAAATCGATCGGCTATTCGGCAAGCGAGAGCGGCAGGTATTTTTCCGGCGAGCTGGTGCAGCGCCTCGGGATCGCAGACCAGGTGCTGCCCAGGAGCAGGATGATCACCGGCGGGGAGCGCGTGGGCACCGCGATCGCGCGCGGGGACGTGGAGATCGGATTGCAGCAGGTGAGCGAGCTTCTGCCCATCGCGGGGATTGCGCATATCACGCCGCTGCCGCCCGAGTTGCAGAAGATCTCGACCTTCGCCGCGGGCGTTGCCGCGAGCTGCCCGGACCAGCCGCTCGCCCGGAAGGTGATCGAGTTCCTGGCCTCCTCCCAGGCGGCGGACGCGATCCGGCGAAGCGGCCTCCAGACGCCGTAGGAAATCCGGGACAGACCCCATTTTCCGGGACGTGGTCTAATTGGTGGATTGCTTGCGGGGAAAAACGTGGTCTGTCCCCGATTTTCCATTGCGGGGTTCATGGTGACGGCGCTGCTCGGCTGCGGCGGCGACGCGTCGGTCGCGATCTGCTGGGGTGACGCGGCGTTCTGCAGTGCGGCCTTCAGCAGCCCTGACGCGGACGCGGGCCCGGACCAGGCGGTCGCGTCCGGGTCGCTCGTGACGCTCGACGGGTCGCGCAGCCAGGGCGGCGTCGACGCGTTCTCGTGGGCGCAGACCGGCGGGCCGGCCGTTGCTCTTGTCAACGCCAATAATGCAGTCGCGATGTTCAACGCCCCCTTTGTCGCAAACGCGACGACCTTGACCTTCCAGCTCACGGTCGTGGACAAGACGCAGCACGCCGACACCGACGCGACGAGCGTCACCGTGCGGCCGTAGATGCAGCCTCTCCACCTCGCCCTCGGGGCGATGTTCTTCCAGCAGACGTTCATCGCGCTCGGGCGGGCGCTTCCCGCGGTGATCGCGCCGGCGATCATCACGGATCTGCGGCTCGATGCGGCCTGGATCGGCGTCTATTTCGGCGTGATGGCCCTCGCTGCTCTCGTCGCTCAGCTCGGTTGCGGCAGCTTCATCGTGCGCTACGGCGCCCTGCGCGTGAGCCAGATCGCCCTCGTGATGCTGAGCGCGGGATGCGCGTTGGCGGCGCTGGGAACCCCCGTCCCGCTCGTGCTGTCAGCGATCATCGGCGGGGGAGGCGGGGCCGTGTCCACGCCGGCGAGCTCGCATCTGCTGAGCCGCGTCGCCTCGCCGCGCTACCTGCCGCTGGTCTTCTCCATCAAGCAGACCGCCGTGCCCGCGGGCCTGCTTCTCGCCGGTATCCTCGGGCCGCCGTTGACGGAGTGGGCGGGCTGGCGCACCACCATGCTGCTCACCGCGGCGGCGTGCGCCGTCTTCGCCCTGGTGCTGCAGCCCCTGCGCAAGACGTTCGATGACGACCGGGTGCCCACGCGCGCCTTCCGCCTGTCGGATTTCAGGACGACCCTCGGCGTGGTGCTCGCTACGCGCAGGCTGCGCGCCCTGTCCTACGCCTGCCTCGCGTTCAACGGGCTGCAGGCGGTCATGACGGCTTATTTCGTCATCTATCTCACGACGATCGGCTACTCGCCGGTGGCGGCCGGCTTCCTCTTTTCGGTGGCGGTGGCAGTCGCCGTGCCCGGCCGGATTCTCTGGGGCTGGATCGGCAGCAGCTTTGTCCGCCCGCGCCTGATGATGGCGGGGCTTGCGTTCGGCATGGCGGCGAGCGCGGTGCTCCTCGCACTGAGCGACGCGAGCTGGCCGCCGCTTCTGGTCGGCCTCGTCGCCTGCGTGCTGAGTGCCACCGCGCTCTCCTGGCACGGCATACTGCTGGCCGAAACCGCGCGCGCCTCGCCCGAGGACATGCGGGGCGGGGTCACCGGCGGCGTGCTGTCATTCGGCCAGGTCGGGGGCCTCGCCTTGCCGCTCATCTATTCGGGTTTTCTCGATCAGACCGGCAGCTACGGCATCGGCTTTCTCGTGTGCGGCCTGCCGGCGCTCCTGGTGGGCGTACGGCTGCTGCGTCAAGGCGGATCGAGATGACGGAGACCGCTCCCCGGTACTCGCGCGATCCCGAGGTCAACCGGTCGCTCCAGTACTCCGTGCGCGACGGGGTCGCGTGGTCGCTCATGTTCGGCGCGGGCGAGTCCTACCTCCAGGCGTTCGCGGTTTTTCTCAAGGCGACGACCGCGCAGATCACGGCGCTCGCCGCGGTGCCGCTGCTGCTCGGCTCGGTCGCGCAGCTCGCCTCGGCCTGGGGGGCGGGGCGGGCGATCCGCCGCAAGACCCTGATCTTCGCCGGCGTGCTGCTGCAGTCCGCGGCGTGGCTGCCGATCATCGCCCTCGCGTTCATCCCGGCCGAGGCTTCGGTCGTGCTCCTGATCGCCGCGGTCGTGCTCTATTACGTCGGCGGCCAGTTCGCCGCGCCGCCGTGGAGCAGCCTCATCAGCGACCTCGTACCGGAGCGCCGGCGCGGCCGCTTCTTCGGCCGGCGCACCGCGCTGATGAGCATCATGACCTTCGTGAGCCTCACCGCGGCCGGCCTCGCGCTGGAGTACTTCGAGCGGCGGGCGCTCGCGCACTGGGGATTCGCCGCGATCTTCGCGGTCGCGCTGGTGGCGCGCCTCTATTCGCTCGCCCAGCTGATGCGCATGCACGAGCCGCTCGCGCGCCTGGCGCCGTTGACGCTGCCGCCGCTGGGCGGGCTGCTCGAGCGGATGCGCGGCTCGGATTTCACGCGCTTCGCGCTCTTCGTCGCCTTCATGAACCTGGCGGTCGCGATCGCCTCGCCCTTCTTCACGCTCTACATGCTGCGCGATCTCGATTTCTCGTATCTCGAGTTCACCGCGGTCAGCGCGTTCGGCTTGCTGATGCAGTTCTCGGCGCTCAATCTCTGGGGCCGGCTGTCCGACCTCTACGGCAACCTGCGGGTGGTCCAGGTGTCGAGCATCGTGTTTCCCGCGCTGCCGGTGCTGTGGGTGGTGTTCCCGAATTTCTGGGCGATCCTGTTGCTCCAGTTCGTCGGCGGCGTCGCCTGGGCGGGGTTCAGCCTCGCGGCGGGAAACTTCCTCTATGACGTCGCGCCGCCGGAGAAGCGCGCGGCCTACAGCGCCGTGCACCAGACCCTGTCGAACACGGCGGTGTTCGGCGGCGCGCTGCTCGGGGGCTTCCTTGCCACCCACGCACCGACCGAGATCCGGATCGGCGGCTTCGCGATCGTCTTCACCAGCGGCCTGTGGCTCGCGCTGTGCGCCTCGAGCGTCGCGCGCGCGGTGGTGATCGCGATGTTCCTGCGGCAGCTGCGCGAGACGCGCCTGGTGCGGCCGATCTCCGCGACGGCGCTCGCGATCCGCGTCATCCGCGCGAACGTGCTGATGGAGTGGGTGTTCGAGCTGCTGCCGGGGCGCAAGCGCGGGCCGAAGGACCGGCCGCCGCGCCCGGGCGGATGATTCGCCGTCAGTCGATCTCGGTGATCAGGAAGCGCGGCACCGCCGGAAAGACGTCCAGCTCGAAGTAGACGCGGCCGATCTCGCGGCCGTCGGTGGTTTCCACCTGGACCTTCCACGGACCGGGCTGGTAGTTCGCCTTCACGCCGTAGCCGCGGAAGCCCTGCTCGCGGCCGCCGACGATCTTGTTCGGGATCGTGTCCTGCAGGGCCCAGCCCCGGCCCGCGGGCTTCCAGTACCAGCGCATCCGCACCTCGTCGGAGAAGCGCGCGGGCGAGAAGACGCGGAAGTACACGTACACTTTGTCGCCGGGCTGCGCGCGGAAGTGCTGGTCGCCGTTGTGCCAGAACCGCCACCAGGGCCGCTCGTGGGTGAGGCGGTAGCCTTCCTCGGTGCGCTCCACGCCGTGATAGACGCCGATGAAGGGAATGGTGAGCGGCACCGGCGGGATCACCCGCAGGAGGTAGGACGCGAGAAACGCAATGAGCACGCAGCCCAGGGGCAGCAGGATCTGCTTGCGCGCCTCGGGGAAGAGCGCGGGCCGGCGCGAGCGGATCCACCACGCCGCCGCGACGGGAGGCAGGCAGCCGAGGAGCATCGACAGCAGGAACACGCCGAGGCCGATCGAGCCGACAGCGACCGGCGTCAGGGCGGCGGAGAACGCGAGGAAGCACAGGGCGAGCAGCGCGAACTTGACGTGCATGCCGAGCCTCTTGAAGCGCCGGGACTCGTTGGCGACGAGGACCGCCACGAGGAACGCGAGGAACCCGAACGAAACGAGGAGCGATGAGCTCTTGAAGAAGAAGATGGCGTAGAGATTCATCAGCGCGCCCAGCGAGAAGTGGATGAGCGGGGAGCGGTACTCGTAGTACCAGCGCTTCGGCGCGGTCAACCGCGCGAGCTCGGGCGCCGGCGCGCCCTGCGCGAGGAACATGTGCAGCAGCACCGCGGTGATGACGAGGAGGTAGAGCAGCTGCTGGCCGATGGTGAGCCAGGAATCGATCGCCCCGGCGGTCACGATGTCGAAGCCGAAGCCGCCGGTGAAGAAGATGGCCGCGGCTTCGCGCTCGTGCTGCTCGAAATAGAGCTTGAGCCGATGCAGCGCCCCGGGCGGCGCCGCGATCGCTTCGGGCTGCGTCATCGGCCGATGAGCTGCCGGACGAAGGCGTAGACGGCCCAGCCCCTGACCGCCCAGCTGCGGAGCTTCGGGGACGAGGCCAGCAGCGTCACCGCGATCCCGGCGCCGAGCAGCAGGGGCTCGGCGGCCGCGCGCCGCACGCCCGCCACCGCGGCGGCGACATCTCCGCGCTGCGCGGCCGAGCGCGCGACGAGCGCCTCGCGCCGGCGCGCCATGGTCTCGAAAAAAGCGTTCACTCGCGCGGCTCCAGCGCTTTGGCGTCGCGCTCGATCTCGGTGAGGCTCGCAGCGAAGGGCCGCGCTTTCGCCTCGCGCCGCACCCGCCAGCCGATGATTGCCGCGGCCGCGAGGAAGACGAGCGCAAGGCCCGCCGATACCGCCACGCGGTGCTCCGCGGGCACCGCAATGACCAGCGCCACCGCGCCGAAGCCGATTGCCAGCGCGGCGAGGAGGATCGCCGCCACCGCGCCGATCATGATCAGCACCAGGCGCGCGAGTAGCTCCTGCGCCTCGACGCTCAGCAGCTCGAGCCGGGTGCGCGCCAGCCCGAGCAGGGTGGCGAGCAGCGCCTGCAGGGATTGAATGATGCCCATGGCTATTTGCGGGTGAGCAGCAGCCCGAGGAGCAGGCCCACGCCCGCGGCAATGCCGACGGCGGCCCACGGGTTCTTGCGCACCTGCTCGTCGATCTCGACGGCGGCCTGGCGCGTGGTCTCGCCCACCTCGTGCAGGTGCTCGCCGGATGCGGTGGCGGCCGCCCGCATCAGCGCTTCGGCCTCGCGCACCACGGCACGCAGCTCGGCCGTCAGCTTCTCGGTCGTTGCGGCATCCATAGGATGTCCTCCAGGATAGAACGCCGATTGTATACGACAGGTCCCGCGATACCCGTGATTTATCCGCGCTCGCGGCCTTGCGAATCGTGGTGGCGCCCCCATGTACCCCGCGCAGCCAGGGCATGCGCAGGCATGCGTCATCGTCGTTTACAGGAGACCAGAATGTTCAATATCACACGCTCAAATCCGCTCGAGGAAGCATTCGACAACGTGTTCCGTGCCGTGCCCGTGTGGATGCCGAGCCGCGACACGCGCGCGCTCGCGCCGACACAGATCCGCATGGACGTCACCGAGAATGACCGGGAGTACGTGGTGCGCGCCGAGATGCCGGGCGTGAAGAAGGAAGAGATCAGCGTCACCATCGACGGCAACGAAGTCACGGTATCCGCGGACGTGAAGCAGGAAAAGGATATCAAGAACGGCGAAACGGTGGTCCACGCCGAGCGCTATTACGGCAAGATCCAGCGCATGTTCGCGCTGGGCCAGGAGGTCGATGAGGCGACCGCCCGGGCGAAGTACCTCGACGGCGTGCTGGAGCTCAGGCTGCCGAAGAAGGCGGTCGTGGCCGCGAAGAGGGTCGCGGTGAACTGATCCCGGGAAATGCGTGTTCGAGCTCGGAGCGGGAAAGCTCTCGGAATTTTCCCGGTTCGAGCGTTCCCAGTTCCAGGCCGCCGTACGCAACTCTCTTGAGTCGCGTTACTTCGTGCGAGAGCGCGGAGAACATCCGGCGGATCTCGCGGTTCTTGCCTTCGGCCAGCCGCACGGTGAGATGCGACTCCTTGCCGCTCGCCTTGCGCAGGATGATTGCTTCCGGCTGCAGCGTTTCTCCCGCATCCAGCAGTCCGCCCCGGAGCCGCTCCAGGCGCTCCTCCGTCACCCTTCCGCGCACGGTCACGAGGTAAGTCCGGCTGATCGCGCTGCGGGGATCGGTGAGGCGGTCGGAGAGGCGCGTATCGTTGGTGAGGAGCAGGAGTCCCGAGCTGGCCCAATCCAGGCGTCCCACCGCGATCAAGTGCAGTCCGGGTTCGGTAATGAGCGAAAACACCGTGGGCCGGCCTTTTTCGTCCGAGCGCGTGGTGACCACGCCGCGCGGCTTGTGCAGCAGGAAGGTCCGGTGAGCGGCCTTGCCGACGCGTTTCCCGTCGACCTCGATCCGGGCGCGCTCCGGGACGACCGGGAACAGCGGGTCTTTCCGGAGTACTCCGTTCACCTTGACCTTGCCGTCCGCGATCCACTGCCGCGACATCGTGCGGGAGGCGATTCCAAGCTTTGAAAGCGCCCGCTCGAGCGCCACGTGTCCTGGCTTCATCCCGTCCATCGTAAACTAGACCCGGCATGCGTTCCGCAGCCGGAATCGTTCGAGCCTGGCCCCTGTTCGCGCTGCTCTCGGCCATCCCGGCCGCGGCGGCGAAGGACTGCGCGCATTGCCCGGAGATGGTGGTCGTTCCGGCGGGGCGGTTCGTCATGGGGGCGGCGCCGGGGGAGGAGGAGCGCACGCTCCTGCCCGAGGGATTCCGTGGCCGCAGCCAGCCGCAGCGCAGCGTGAGCGTCAAGCGCTTCGCCGCGGGCAAGTTCGAGGTCACGCGCGGCGAGTACCGGGTGTTCACGGAAGCGACCGGCCGGGCCGCCGACGGGTGCTTCGTCTGGAGCGGGGCGGATTTTGAATCGGATCCGGCGAAGAGCTGGCGCACTCCCGGCTTTGCCCAGGACGATGCGCACCCCGTGACGTGCGTCAGCTGGGAGGACGCGAGCGCCTACGTGGCGTGGCTCACCCGGGTCACCGGCAGAAAATATCGCCTGCTGACCGAAGCCGAATGGGAATACGCCGCGCGAGCCGGCACCACGGCGACGCGCTACTGGGGCGATGATGCCGGCGCGACCTGCGAGTATGCCAATGGCGCGGATCGCGCCTCCGCGGCGCGGGTGCCGGGCGCGGGCGACTGGTACGTCGCCGATTGCGATGACCGGTTTGCCTACACCGCGCCCGTGGGAAGCTATCGCCCCAATGCGTTCGGCCTGCACGACATGCTGGGGAACGCCGAGGAGTGGGTCGAGGATTGCTGGAAGCCCGATTTCGTCGGCGCGCCGGCCGATGGGGCCGCGGTGGCGGCGGGCGACTGCTCGATGCGCACCGTGCGCGGCGGCTCCTGGATCGACTCTCCCATCGGCGTGCCCGCGGCCTATCGCGTGGGAAGCCACGTCACGATCCGCGTTTCCCGCCGCGGATTTCGCGTCGCGGCGGATATGTGAAAGAATGGGGACGGACCCCGTACTTGTCCGGTCTTACTGATCCGCGAGGCCCTTTATGCAGATTGCCGCCGAGAAGGTGACCACCGGCACGGTTCGTGCCGCCTTCAACTACATCGTCGACACCGGGGTGCCGCCGGTGCGCTACATCGACTGGCCGGAGATGGAGCATAAGGCGGTCCCGCCGCAATACCGGCCCCACGAGATGACAATACGCGACGGCCGGCCGCTGCGCGACACGTTCAAGCTGGATATGCACGGATTCGTGTTCGTCGACCACGCCACGCGGGTCGAGAACTTCATGGACGAGGCCGAGCGCGCGCGCGTCTACGACCCGGAGGTGCGGGCGCTGATCATGAAGCATTCCGGCGCGTCGGAAGTCGTCGTGTTCGACCACACCGTCCGCGCGAGCGACGAGGAGATGCAGAAGTCCGGGAGCATTCGCCCGACGGTGAAGAGCGTGCACAACGATTACACCGAGACCTCCGCGCCGCGGCGGCTGCGCGAGATCGTCGGCGATGCCGAGGCCGAGCGCCGCTTCCGGAAGCGCTGGGCCATCATCCAGGTGTGGCGGCCGATTCGCGGCACC
>DATBMB010000105.1:0-18123 GCA_036555035.1 Burkholderiales bacterium
GGCATGGTGGGAGCTGCAGAAGCAGCTCGAGGTCCTCAACGGCCGCGTGCCGCGCGAGCTCACCAACCGCATCGCCATGGTGTGCGCGGTCGCCACCGATTGCCCGCGCTGCGTCAATTTCCACAAGACCGACCTCATCGACCGCATGAAGCTCGACGCGGCGGAGGTGCAGAAGCTGCATGATTTCGAGAACTCGGATCTGCCGGAAGCCGAGAAGGCGGTGTTCCGCGTCGCGCGCAAGCTGACGTTGAACGAGCAGATTACGGACGCGGAATTCCAGGCGCTGCGCGCCGCGGGCTACGACGATGCCGCCATCGTCGAGATCGTCTCGGTGGCGCTGCTCGAAGGCGGCTTTGCCCGCCATGCGAGCGTGTTTGCCCGGTTCGAGGACGGAGTGAACTGGCCGGCGCGGCACACGCCGTCGGCCGAGTATCGCAAGGTCATCAACCACTGAGCCGCCGATGGCATCCGGCCATTCCGGGTCCGCGGGGCCCAACGTCGTTACGCTGTCTGCGCGCCCGCAACCCGTCGACATCGATCTCGCGCGCACCGCGGTCATCGTGGTGGACATGCAGAACGCATATGCCACCAAGGGCGGCATGCTCGACCTCGGCACGGGGATCGACGAAGCGCGCATCCGGCCGGTCATCGAGGCCCATCAGCGGCTGCTGCCCGCGGCGCGGGCGTCCGGTGTGAAGGTGATCTATCTCCAGTTCGGCTACCAGCCGGATCTCAGCGATGCCGGCGGTCCTCACTCGCCCAATATCCGCAAGCAGATGGCGATCCGCATGATCCGGGAACGGCCCGCCGATCGGGACAAGCTCATCATTCAGGGCACGTGGGGCTGGCGGATCATCGACGACATCACGCCCGAGCCGGGTGACGTGGTCGTCCAGAAGTCCCGCTACAGCGGCTTCGCGGGCACGACGCTGGAGAATCAGCTGAACGGCCTGGACATCCGCCACCTGCTCTTCACGGGGGTTGCAACCAACGTCTGCGTGGAGAGCACGGCACGCGAGGCCTACTTCCGCGAGTTCTGGCCGATCCTGGTCGAGGACGCCATGGACCACACCGGGCCGGACTTCGTGCGACAGGCGACGCTCTACAACTTTGAATCGAAGCTCGGCTGGATCACCCGCACGGAAGACCTGCTGCGGGTACTGAAGGGCTAGGCGGCGCTTTTCTTCGCCGCCTTGTCTTTCCTCGCCCAGTACCGGGGCGAGGCCTTGGACTTGGCGAGTGCCTCCGCCGACTCGAAGCCGGGCGCCATCGAGGCCGATGTGCCCGCCATCACCTCGTGGTGCTCGATGTTGAGCAGCCGCAGCCAGCTCTGCTGCCCCATGGTGAGCGCGATGAAGCAGCCGAGCTCCACCAGCTCGGGCTCGCTGAAGTGCTGGTGCATGCGCTTCCAGAACGCGTCGTCGGTGTCGAGCCGCCAGGTGATCGCCTCGGCATAGGCGAGAGCCGCCTTCTCGCGCGCGTTGTATGTCGTGGACTTCTCGAAGTCGATCAGGTCATCCACCTTCGATTCGCTGACCTTGCCCGCAGCCGCGGCCTGGATCGAGCGCTGGTTGCCGCAGAACTCGCAGGTCACCGCGCGCGAGACGTAGAGCCGTGCGAGCTCCTTGACGGCGTGATCGCACACGCCGGTGTGGAAGATGTCGCGCCAGGAGTTCGCGAAGGCCCAGAAGGCTCCCGGCACATGAGCGCGCACCGCCGAGCTCTCGGGACGCGGGGTTCCCATGCGCGCGCAGCGCTCCATCTCGGCGCGCATCTCCGGGGTCATCCGGTCGAGCGGGACGTAGCTGATTCTCTGCTTCTTCGCCATGACAGCTCCTCGCAGGCTCACGCCCGCGTCATTATAGTCACGCGCTCTTCAGCCGCGAAGCCGCGGCGGGCTTCAGCATCGCGGCGAGCGGAACGGTGAGGAAGATCGCGACCCCGATGACGGCGATCGACGTCTCGACGCCCTGCAGATCGCCGAGCAGGCCGTAGCCGAGCGGCGCGGCAATGCCGCAGAGCGACCCGAGCGTGTAGAAGAAGCCGAAGGCGCGGGGCAGGCGGTCCTGCTCGACGTACTCGCCGACGGTGGCGTAGAGCACGGAAGAGGTGCCCTGCAGCACGACGCCGATCAGCGGCAGCAGCAGGAACGAGAGGGCGCCGGGCAGGGCGAGCGTCGCGAGGATGCCGCAGCCGGTCGCCACTTCCGTAATGATGATCATGCGCACGACGCCGAAGCGCTCGGCGAGAAATCCGCAGGCGAGCTTGCCCGCCATGCCGCCGACCAGGATCAGCGGCACGGAAAGCACGGCCCAGCCTTGCGGCAGCCCCTTTTCGATAAGCACGAAGGCGATGAAGGTGAGAAAGCCGGTGCGCGTGCTCGAGTCAAGGATCTCGATCAGGCACAGCGCAGTGAATGCCTGCGGATTGCGGATGCCCCACCCGCGCGTCTTCGGCGCAGGCGCCGCGCCTGCGACCGGCGGCGCCGCAGCGCGCGTATTCGAAACGGTGACGAAGATCGCAACCGCAGTCGCTATGCCGAGCAGCCCGAACCCGATGACCGGCGCCTGCCAGGAGATGCCGACGAGGAGCAGCAGGCTGACGATGCCGCCAAAGACGAACTTGCCGACGTCGCCGAAGAAGTTGTAGGTGCCGAGCGCGCCGCGCCGGCCTTCGTCAGGATAGGCGTGCGATATGATGGTGGAGGAGAGCGGATGCTGGACCGCGCCTCCGACGCCGGCGAAGAAGAGGGCGACCAGGATGGCCCAGAAGCCGGGTGC
Organism: Burkholderiales bacterium; assembly: GCA_036555035.1. Taxonomy (GTDB): domain Bacteria; phylum Pseudomonadota; class Gammaproteobacteria; order Burkholderiales; family SG8-41; genus SG8-41. The sequence goes on from DATBMB010000105.1 coordinate 2,781, forward strand.
ATATCCGAGCGCGAGGAAAGCGAGCCCCGCGATGAGGGTCCCGAAGGCGAGCAGGTTGCGCTCGCCGAAGCGCTCGGCGATCAGACCCGCCGGTATCTGGAAGGACGCCATCGCCACGCGGTGGGCGGAGCGGATGAGCCCGACCTGTGCGAGCGAGAGCCCGAAGGTCTGCGCGAGCAGCGGCAGCAGCACGTAGGTGACGTCGGAAAGCCCGTCGTGCAGCGTGTGGGCGGCGCAGGTGGTGGCGAGCGTGCGCTTTCGATTTATTTTCATGACAATTCTGTGACAATCATAGCATCATGATCTACCTTACCTACGCGGTCGCCGGCGTCTTCATCGCGCTGGCTTTCACGATGCTCTACGTCTTCTACCGGAGCTCGCATTTCGGATTGTTCGTGCTCGGGCTGACCTACGGCAGCTCCGGCGTGCTCGCGATCCTGCTCGGCCATTGGTGGCCGCTCGCCGCCGGTTTCGTGCTCGCCTGGCTGCTCAAATGGCTGGGCCTCGAGCCGGGGAGCAAATCGCGGGATGAGTAAGAAAAGGTGTCAGGAACCTTTTCCGCATCTGGGAAAAGGTTCCTGACACCTTTTTTATTCCGGGGGGCCGTAGCCGCCGCCGCCGGGCGTCTCGATGATGAAGACATCTCCGGCGCCCATCTCGACGCGGTCGCATCCTTTCAGCTCGACCATCGCGCCGCCTGAATGCCGCACCCGGTTGTGCCCGGTGTGGCCGGGCTTGCCGCCTGCCATGCCGTAGGGCGGCAGGCGCCGGTGGCCGGAGAGGATCGCAGCGGTCATCGGCTCGAGGAACTTGATGCGGCGGATGGCGCCGTCACCGCCACGCCAACGCCCGCCACCCCCACTTCCGCGCCGTATCGCGAACTCCTCGATCAGAACCGGGTAGCGCCATTCCAGCACCTCCGGGTCGGTCAAGCGGGTGTTGGTCATGTGGGTGTGGACGCAGTCGGCGCCGTCGAACCCCTCGCCGGCGCCCGAGCCCCCGCAGACCGTCTCGTAGTACTGGTAGCGATCGTTGCCGAACGTAAAGTTGTTCATCGTGCCCTGGGAGGCGCCCATGACGCCGAGCGCCCCGTAGAGCGCATCGGTCACGCACTGGGAAGTCTCGACGTTGCCCGCGGCCACCGCCGCCGGGTAGCGGGGGTTCAGCATGCAGCCCTCGGGGATGACGACCTTGAGCGGCTTCATGCAGCCCGCGTTGAGCGGGATGTCGTCGTCGATCAGCGTGCGGAACACGTAGAGCACGGCGGACATCGTCACCGCCGCGGGCGCGTTGAAATTGCTCTCGAGCTGGCTCGAGGTGTGCGTGAAATCGATCACCGCGCTGCGGGCCGCCCGGTCGATCTCGATTTTCACGCGGATCACCGCGCCGTTGTCCATCTCGTAGGCGTAGCGGCCGTCTTTCAGCACGTCGATCACCCGCCGCACCGATTCCTCGGCATTGTCCTGGACGTGGCGCATGTAAGCCTGCACCGTCGTGAGGCCGTAGTGCGCAACCGCCCGCCCGAGCTCGGCGACGCCCCTCTGGTTTGCCGCGACCATGGCGCGCAGATCCGCGATGTTCTGCCCGGGATCGCGGGCCGGATAGCGCGCGCCGGTAAGCAGGGCGTGCACCTCGCGCTCGCGCAATTTCCCCTCCGTAACCAGCGGGAAGTTGTCGATGAGGACCCCTTCGTCGTCGATGTGCGTGCTGTCGGGCGGCATCGAGCCGGGCGTGATGCCCCCGATGTCGGCGTGGTGGCCGCGGCAGGCGACGTAGAAGAGGATTTCCGTCCCGGCGCCGTCGAACACCGGCGTCACCACCGTGATGTCCGGGAGATGGGTGCCGCCATGGTAGGGATTGTTGAGCATGTAGGCGTCGCCCGGGCGCATCTTCCCGGCGTTCTCGGTGGCAATCACCCGGACGCTCTCGCCCATCGCGCCAAGGTGCACCGGCAGGTGCGGCGCATTGGCGATAAGGCCGCCCGCCGGGTCGAAGAGGGCGCAGGAGAAGTCGAGGCGCTCCTTGATGTTGACGGAATACGCCGTGTTGGCGAGCGTGACTCCCATCTGCTCGGCGATCGCCATAAAGAGATTGTTGAAGATCTCGAGCATGACCGGCTCCGCGCGCGTGCCGACCGCCTCGCGCTTCGGGCGCGGCGAGGCGCGCGTCAGGACCAGGTGATTCAAGGGCGTCACCTGCGCCTGCCACTGCGGCTCGATCACGGTAGTAGCGTTTGACTCCGCGATGATGGCGGGGCCCGCGATGGCGTCGCCGGGCCGCAGCGCCTCCCGGCGGTATACCGGGGCCTCGTGCGCGACGCCGCCACTGAAAAGGCGTGCCTGCCGCGCCGGGCGCGCGCGGCCTGTGCGCGCAGGCAGCACGCCGAAGGCCTCGCGCACGCGCTCACCGCTGCCCGCCGCTTCGACCGACACCGCCTCGACCACCAGCGCGCGCCCGGGCATGAGGAAGCTGAAGCGCGCGCGGTAATCCGAGTCGAACTGCGCGAGCATCTTCTGCTGCGGCCCGAAGTTCACGATGACCGCGGTATCGGTGCCCTCGTAGCGCAGGTGAACGCGCCGCGCGACATTGATGTTCTCCGCCGGCACTCCCTGTCCGGCCACCTCCGAGCGCGCGTCATCGGCGAGCCCCGAGAGCGCCTCCTCGAGCTGGGGCAGAAGGTCCAGCTCGAGGCGCGCCTCGATCGCGCGGCTGCGCAGCGCACCGATGTCCGCAAGGCCCATCCCGTAGGCGGAGAGCACGCCGGCGTAGGGGTGGATGAAGACCCGCGGAATCGCGAGCGCATCGGCGACCAGGCAGGCGTGCTGTCCCGCGGCGCCCCCGAAGCAGCACAGGGTGTGGGTGGTGACATCGTGCCCGCGCTCGATCGAGATCTTCTTGATGGCGTTCGCCATGTTGTCCACCGCCACGCGCACGAAGCCCTCGGCGATTTCCTCCGGGCTGCGCGCCTCGCCCCCCGCGGCGCGAATGCCGGCTTCCAGCTCGGCGAATTTGCGTCGCACGACATCCGCGTCGAGCGGCTCGTCGCTCCTCGGCCCGAACACGCGCGGGAAGAAATCCGGCTGGATCTTGCCGAGCATGACGTTCGCGTCGGTCACCGTGAGCGGCCCGCCCCGGCGGTAGCACGCGGGACCGGGCTGCGCGCCGGCGGACTCCGGGCCCACCCGGAAGCGCGCGGATTCGAAGCGCAGGATCGAGCCGCCGCCGGCGGCAACCGTGTGGATGCTCATCATGGGCGCGCGCAGGCGCACGCCCGCGACCTGGGTGTCGAAGGCGCGCTCGAAATGGCCGCCGAAGTGCGAGACGTCGGTGGAGGTGCCGCCCATGTCGAAGCCGATGATGCGGTCGAACCCGGCGCCGAGCGCCGTGCGCACCACGCCCACCACGCCGCCCGCGGGCCCCGAGAGGACGCTGTCTTTGCCCTGGAAGAGCCGCGCGGAGGTGAGGCCGCCGTTCGACTGCATGAACATCAGGCGCGCGCCCGGGAGCTCGCGGGCGATGCGCTCGACGTAGCGGCGAAGCAGGGGGGAGAGATAGGCATCCGCCACGGTGGTGTCGCCGCGGGAGACGAGCTTCATCAGCGGGCTCGCCTGGTGCGACACTGAAACCTGGGTGAATCCGGCCGCGCGCGCGAGCTCGGCGAGCCGCAGCTCGTGGGCGGGGTAGCGGTAGCCGTGCATCAGCACGATCGCGGCCGCGCCGTAGCCGCGGCGGCGCGCATCCACGAGATCGTGCCGCGCCCGCTCCTCGTCCAGGGCCTCGAGCACCTCGCCGCGGGCGGCCACGCGCTCGCTCACCTCGTAGACCGCGCCGTAGAGCGGCTCGGGCAGCACGATGTGGCGATCGAAGAGGCGCGGCCGGTTCTGGTAGCCGATCTTCAGCTGGTCGCGGAAGCCGCGCGTGATGAAGAGGGCCGTCGACTCGCCCTTGCGCTCGAGCAGCGCGTTGGTGGCGAGCGTCGTGCCCATCCGCACCTCGGCGATCCGCTCCGCGGGGATCGCTTTCCCGCGCGGCACGCCGAGCAGCTCGCGGATGCCCGCGAGTGCGGCGTCCTCATATTGGCCCGGGTCCTCGGAGAGGAGCTTGTGGGTGAGGAGGCTGCCGTCGGGGCGGCGCGCGACGATGTCGGTGAAGGTGCCGCCGCGGTCGATCCAGAACTGCCAGCGGTCGGCGGCGGAATCCAAGGGAAGTCGGCGGGAAGTCGGTGCGCGAATACTAGCATGGGGACGGCGCCCGCCGAGCGTTGACAATCCCCCGGCCCGCGCACAACATGAACCGTTCACGCACGTCGCATCCACCGGGGAGACCGATCATGCGCGCTACTCTTCTTGCCTGCCTGTCGGCAGCCGCCGCGCTGGCGCTCGCCGACGCCGCGGCGCAGACGAAATGGGACATGCCCACGCCCTACAGCGACGGCGAGTTCCATACCGTGAATGTCAAGCGCTTCGTCGCGGACGTAAAGCGCCTCTCCGGCGGCCAGCTCGACATCACCGTGCATTCGAACGGCTCGCTCATCAAGCACCCGGACATGCTGCGCGCCGTGTCCACCGGCCAGGTCAACATCGCGGAGTTCCTGCTCGGCCAGTTCGGCAACGAAGACCCGGTGTTCGCGGCCGACAACCTGCCGTTCGTGGCGGCCGGGTGGGACAACGCATTCAAGTTCTACCAGGCGCAGAAGCCGGTGCTCGAGAAGAAGCTGCAGGGTCGGGGGCTCCGGCTGCTCTACTCGGTCGCGTGGCCTGGGCAGGGCATCTACACCCGCAGCCCCCTCAAGTCGGTCGCCGATCTGAAGGGCGCCAAGTTCCGCACCTACAGCCCGCAGACCGCGCGCCTGGCCGAGCTTCTCGGGGCGAGCCCCATCGTGGTACAGGTTCCCGACATCCCGCAGATGTTCGCCACCGGCGCGATGCAGGCGATGATCACCTCGTCCGCGACGGGCACCTCGACCAAGGCCTGGGAGTTCGTGAAGAACTACTACATGACCAGCGCGTTTCACCCGAAGAACGTCGTGGTCGTCAACGAGCGCGCGTTCCAGCGCCTGCCCGACGGGCTGAAGAAGGCGCTGCTGGAGGCCGCCGCGGAGGCCGAGACGCGGGGCTGGCAGTTCGGCAGGCAGCGGGAGAGCACCGCCAACAAGGAGCTCGCCGCCAACGGGATGACCATTCACCAGCCTGATGCCGCCATGATGACCGCCTACCGGAAAGTCGGCGAGACCATGCTCGCGGAATGGCAGAAATCGGCCGGCGCCGACGGCGCGGCGATCATCAAGGCCTATCGCGGCAAGTGACGGCCTGACGTGCCGCCGGAATCGTCTTCACCGGCAGCGCCGCCGGCAGTCCGCCGCGCGCTCGAGTTCCTCTACACCGCCAGCGGCGCGCTCGCCGCGATCTGCCTCGCTGCCATCTGCGCGCTGATGCTCGCGCAGGCGTTCGGGCGGGGCTTCGGTGTCCTCATCCGCGGCGCCGACGACATCGTCGCGTGGCTCACCGCCGCCTGCGCATTCCTCGCGCTGGGCCACACGTTCCGCAAGGGGGAGCTCGTGCGCGTCGGGCTGTGGCTCGACCTGCTCGGCGCGCGCGCCCGCTGGTGGACGGAGGTCTTCGCCCTCTCGGTCACGCTGGCGTTCGTCGGCTACATGGCGTGGGCCGTGGCGCGCTTCGTCCACGAGAGCTGGCAGTTCAACGAGGTGGCGCAGGGCCTCGTCAAGATCCCGATCTGGATCCCGCAGACGAGCTTCGTCATCGGCGTCGCCATCTTCTTCATCGCGATCGCGGACGAGCTCGTGGCGGTCCTCAGGGGCATGAAGCCTGCCTACCAGGTTGCCGAGGCAGAGCGCCGGGCCGCGAAGGATTTCTCGGAGATCGTCGGATGACGACGCTCACGGCGGCTGCCTTCCTGCTCGTGTTCCTGCTGGTGCTGCTCGGAGGCGGCGTGTGGATCGCGATCGCGCTCGCGGCCGTAGCGTGGGCGGGGCTCGCGCTCTTCACCAGCACGCCGCCGGAGGTGAGCCTGTTCCAGGCATTCTGGGGATCGAGCGCCTCGTGGACGCTGGCGGCGCTGCCGCTCTTCGTGTGGATGGGCGAGATCCTCTACCGCACGCGGCTCTCGCAGGAGATGTTCGAGGGCCTGTCGCCCTGGTTGAACTGGCTTCCGGGGCGCCTGATGCACGTCAACATCCTCGGCTGCGCCATCTTCGGCACGGTCTCCGGGTCATCCGCGGCGACCTGCGCCACCATCGCCAAGGTCGCCCTGCCGGAGCTGAAGCGCCGCGGCTACGACGAGGGGATCTGCCTCGGCTCGCTGTGCGGGGCCGGCACGCTCGGCATCCTGCTGCCGCCCTCGATCATCATGGTGGTGTACGCGGTGGCGGCGGAGGTTTCCATCATCAAGATCTTTCTTGCGGGCGTGCTGCCCGGGGTGCTGCTCACCGCGCTCTTCTCCGGCTACATCGCCATGTGGGCGCTGGCCAACCCTGACCGCACGCCGCGCGAGACGATGGCAATGACGCTGCGCGAGAAGCTCTATCGCAGCCGCAACCTGCTGCCGTGCATCGCGCTGATCGTCTTCATCGTCTGGGTGATGGTGATCGGATGGGCAACCGCGACCGAGGCGGCGGCCTACGGGGTGCTCGGCGCGCTCGCCATCGCGTGGTGGGGCGGCGGGCTCAACCGGGAGACGTTGTGGGCGAGCCTGATGGGGGCAACCCGCCTCTCCTGCATGATCATGTTCATCCTGGGAGGGGCATCCTTCCTCTCGACCTGCATGGCGTTCACCGGTATCCCGCGCGTGCTCGCGGAGTGGGTGGCCTCGCTGGGGTTGAACGCCTACGCGCTGATCGCGATCCTCGCGCTGATCTACATCGTGCTCGGCGCGGCGCTCGACGGCATCTCGATGATCGTGCTGACCACCTCGGTCGTGCTGCCGATCGTGGAAAAAGCCGGCTTCGACCTGGTCTGGTTCGGTATCTTCATCGTGCTGCTGGTCGAGATCGCCGAGGTCACGCCGCCCCTGGGATTCAACCTGTTCGTGCTGCAGACGATGAGCGGCAAGGACAGCCTTTACGTCGCGAAAGCCTCCATTCCGTTCTTCTTCATGCTGGTCGCGGCGATCGCGCTGATCACCGTGTTTCCCGGCATCGCGACGTGGCTGCCCGAGGCGCTGATGGGGAAGAAATGACCGGGGGTCCGGCTCTCAATCGTCGCGGCCGCCGCCCGAGGGCTCGACCAATGCAATCCTGTACAGGACGGTCCCGTCCGGATTGAAGGCCACGACCAGCCAGCCCGGCTGGTTGCCGCCCTTGTGGAAGTACCAGGTCCAGGTCAGGCCCGGCATGTAGGTCACTTCCTCGTAGCGCGGACCGAACATCATGGCGACCTCGTCCCGGGTCGTCTTGCCCACGACGACCTTGTCCAGTTGCTCCTCGGTCAGCACCTGGGTTACCGCCTTCACCGTGCCGTCGGTGCCCAGCCGCACCTGGTAGGTCTCGTGCCCCCACGGGCCGGTCGCGTAATTCCAGATCCGGTCTCCATTGCGGTCCACATGGGTGTCAGTCGCATTCCCGAGCCGCGAGCGCACGTCGGCCTCGGTGGACTGGCCGGCGACCAGCGTCCGGGGGTTGGCGCAACCGCCGAGCGCGCCGATCAGGGATAGCAGGACTATTGCCGTTGAGAGTCTCATGGAACACCTCCATTAGTTTCCGGGCATGCCCCGGCCGCCGGTGAAATCCATGATGGCGATCCGCTCCATCACAGTGTTGTCGGGGTTGAACCGCACCGTCAGGTAGCCCAATTGCGAGCCGTCCCGCTTGAAGCGCCAGGACCAAATCGTTCCCACGGCCGCGAACGTCTGCACCGAAGGCTTTCCGAGTATGTGCCGGACGTCGGCCTTGGTCATCGTTCCGGGGACGATCTTGTTCAGCTGCTCGTCGGTCAGGAGCTGGGTGATCTCCTTCACCCGGTTGTCGGCCCCGGCGCGCACGAGGTAGGTCTCGTGGCCCTGCGGCCCGGTGGTGTATTCCCAGAGCTCGTCGCCGTTGCGGTCGAAGCGGATGTCGGTGGGGGGGCCCGCCCGGGCGAGCATTTCCACCAGGGTCGAGCCCGTGCCGACCGACCTGGGGCTGGCGCAGCCAGCGAGGGCCGCGGCAAACAACATTGTGGCCAGTAGGGTCAGGAATTTCATGAATCGCCTCCTTACCACGGAGATTCAATCGGTAAACATGCGGCGTGGCGCGCCTATTCCGTAAATGGAATTCCCTCGCCCACGGGAACGGGGGAGAGGGTAGGGTGAGGGGGCCTCGCGCTGATTTCTATTTCTTGGCGGCCGGCTCGCTGAGCGGCGTGACCGAGAGGTTCTTCTGCAGACGCCGGTATTCTCCGTTTGTCCTTTCGTTGGCAAGCTCCTCGGCGCCAATCACGATCCTGGAGAGGGAATTCGACTGGCAGTACTGGTCCATCCACTCGTAGGCCTGGTCCCGGGTCATCGGCTTGCCGTGCGCCCTCCAGATGTCGGTCATGCGGCCAATGGCCATGCCGCTCAGGAGCCCGACGAGGTGCGCTTCGTGGGGACTGGAGCGCTTGAGGCTGCGTGCCTTGAGCCACTCACCGCAGCTCTCGGATGTCTCCACCCAGATGTTCTGTCCCGCGCTCGTTCCACCCATGAGGATCAGTGCAAAAGCGAGCGCGATTGAAGCCGTGGTCTTCATGGGGCCCTCCGGAAGCTGGCACCCCGGACACGAATCGAACGTGCGACCTGTCCCTTAGGAGGGGACTGCTCTATCCACTGAGCTACCGGGGCGTTGGCCTGATTCTAGCGCAAGTGCTTTAGAATCCCCCGGCATGAAATGGTTGCTGATAGCGGTGATCCTGGTCGTCGCGCTCTTCGCGTGGCGGCTGAGCGCGTTCTCGAAGCGCAAGGAGCCCGGGATCGGAAAGCCGGCACCGGATTTTTCGTTGCCGGACCAGGACGGCAGGACGCGCAGCCTCGCCGAGTTCCGCGGCAAGTGGCTCGCGCTCTATTTCTATCCCAGGGACGATACGCCTGGATGCACGAAGCAGGCGTGCGCGTTCCGGGACGACTGGAACAAGCTCGCCGCGCTCGGCGCGCAGGTGGTAGGGGTGAGCGTGGACGATGTGGAGAGCCATCTCGACTTTGCGAAGGAGTACAAGCTGCCGTTCCCGTTGCTCGCGGACAAGGGCGGGGCGGTCGCGGCGCGCTACGGCTCGCTCCGCGACCTGGGGCTCGTCAAGTTCGCGCGGCGCAATACTTTCCTCATTGACCCGCAGGGGCGCATCGCGCAGGTCTATCTGGGCGTGAACGCGTCGGGGAATTCGCGGGAAGTGCTGGAGGACTTGCAGCGCTTGCCGCGCAGGTAGCTCAGGAGCGGAGGACGCACTTCTGGAAGAGCGTGCCGAGCGTCCCGTCCGGGTCGTACCGGCGCTTCACTGCCCGGTAGCCCGCGCCGTTGTAGATGCGGTCGAACTCGGGCTCATCGAGGAAGGTCGAGGAGTAGAGCATCTTGATGCCTCCGAGATCGAAGCACTTCCGGTCGAGGAGGCGGGTCGCGTAGTAATCGCCCTGGTCCGGGCGCTTCTTCACGTGGCAGTAGCACCCGAGATTGAAGTAAAGCGTGCCGGGCGTGACCGGGTAGAGCGTGGGCGAGGCGAGGGCGCGGATCGGCGTCGCAACCCACGGCTTGCCCGCAAGATCCACGTTGTCGAGCGCGAACCGCAGGAACTCGGCAGCCTGCTCCCAGGGCACCTCCCAGTCCTGGATCAGCGGCTCCTCGGTCTGCGGGCGCTGCGGCAGCCACCCGAGCACCCCGTGCTTTACCTGCGTGTAGCGCTTGTAGAAGCCGGAATTGCGCATGGACGCGGGAGCGAGGCGCCGGAACAGGCGGTAGGGCGCGGTCTCGGGGATGTTCCAGAACCAGTCGGGGTCGTAGCGGAAGAGGTAGTCCGGGGTGGTGAGAACGACGTCTCCCTCACGCGCAAGCAGCTGGTAGAAGATGTTCTCGCGAACGATGTCCACCGTTTCCGGCGTCGGCTCGACGAACCGCGCGAGCGTGAGATACAGCCGGTCGCGCGCAAGGATCAGGCTCTCGATGAAATCCACCTCCGCGCGCTCGGTCGCCGCGCGGATCGCCTCGAAGAGGGCACCTATGTCGGCGTAGGCGCGGGTCGAGAGGCGCACGCACGCTGACGCAGGCATGAGGCGGATCTTCGCGCGCAGGATGTAGCCGAGCGTGCCGTAGGAGTTGGGCAGCGCGCGGAAAAGCTCGGCGTGCTCGTTGTCCGCCCGGCAGACGACGATGCGCCCGTCGGCCAGCAGGACTTCGGCTTCGAGGAGCCCGTCGTGGACGAAGCCGTGGCGAAAGCCGTTCGATTCGATGCCGATGCCGACGGTCGCGCCCCCGATCGTGATGTGCTTCAGCTCGGGCGTGATGAGGGGCACGAGCCCCTGCGGGAGCGTGCGGTCCACGATCGCTTCAAAGGTCGCAAGCCCCTCCACCTCGAGCGTGCGGGCGGAGCGGTCCACCTCGAGGACGTGGTTGAAGTCACCGAGATCGATCGCATCGCGGGCGGCGCGGCGCGGCGCGTAGCGGAAGAGATTGGAGCTCGTGCGCTTCTTCAGGCGCAGGGGGCCGGCGCGCGCGGCGAGGGCGGCGAGTAGCCGGTCCCTTCTGTCGCCGAACGCCGGTGCCGTGCTCAACCGGGCGGGCCTCCGTTATAGATGTGTGCCCGCGACATCGGGTAGCCGCCGTCCACGTTGCCCTTGCTGTACACGATCTGGAAGAGGTGCGTGTAGCCGTGCGGCGCGCGGAACATCTCCGCGCACGAGTAGAGGTAGGTGCGCCAGGTGCGGCGGAAGGTTTCGTCGAACCGGTTGGGATCGATTGCCCGGATGCGCTCCCAGTTGGCGTCGAAGCGCTGCGCCCAGGCATCGAGCGTCAGCGCGTAGTTGCGCCGCAGGTTCTCGATGTCGAGGATCTCGAGGCCCGCGCGCTCCATGGCGACGATCACTTCCGCGAGGCTGGGGATCCAGCCGCCCGGAAAGATGTGCCGGCGGATGTAGAACTCCGTCTCGTAGTGGCCCACGTGCCCGATGAAATGCAGCATTCCGATCCCGCCGGGCTTGAGACAGTCCGCGTGGGCGCGCACCACCTCCGCGACCTGGTCGCGCCCCGCGTGCTCCAGCACGCCGATCGACACGCACTTGTCGTATTGCCCGGGGACGTCGCGGAAGTCGGCCTCGATGACCTGCACCTTCTCCTCGAGCCGGCGCCGGCGGATCTCCTCCCGCATCGCATTGACCTGCTCGGTGGTCGTGTTGAGGCCCGTTCCGAGCGCCCGGTAACGCTCCCAGGCGTAGAAGGTGAAGCCGCCCCAGCCGCAGCCGATGTCGAGGAAGGTGTCGCCGGCCTTCAACAGGAGCTTGCGGCACACGTGCTCCATCTTGTTCTGCTGCGCTTCCTCGAGCGTGCGCGTGCCTTCCTTCCAGTAGGCGCAGGTGTACATCATGTAGGGGTCGTCGAGCCAGAGCTTGTAAAACTCGGTGCCGATCCCGTAGTGAAACTCCGCGTTCGCCTTGGCCTGTTCGCGCGTGCGGTTGCTGAACCGGAGCTCGTGCCACCAGTTGCGCAGGCGCACGAGCGGCTTGAAGCTCATGTCGAAGCCGCCGTCGTAGCCGGCGCGGAACGCAGCCGCGATATCGCCCTCGATGTCGAGCGCCCCCGTGAAATACGACTCCAGCAGGCCCACGTGGCCCATCGTGGCGATGCGCCGTTCGGCGCTCGGGCGCCTGAACACGAGCGTGAACGCGGGCTTGCCCTCGCGGTTCTGGTAGCGCGCGCCGTCTGCGAGGACGGCCGCGAAGCAGATGGACGTGCGTTGTCCGACTGTGCTGAGATTTCGCTCGATCAGGTTCATATTGCTGTGCCGGGCCCCGGGGAAGCGGTGCGCCGGGCGCAATTTTAGCTAAAATCGTCCCAATGCAGCAGCCCGCCGGCGCGGAGGCCGGAACGCATGATAGGGAGCATCGATCACGTCGTCCTGACCACCCGTGACCTCGAGCGCTGCCTGGATTTCTACACGCGCGCGCTCGGCATGCGGGTCGAGCGCTACGGCGGGAACCGGATCGCCCTCAGGTTCGGCGACCACAAGTTCAACGTGCACCCGCCGGGCTTCGATGCCGGCATCAAGGCGCGCGTCCCCACCCCCGGCTCGCTCGATCTCTGCTTTCTCGCCGACCGGCCGCTCGACGAGGTGATCGGGCGGCTGCGGCAGGAGAACGTCGCCATCGAGGAGGGGCCCATCAACCGCACGGGCGCCCGCTTCACGATCCGCTCGGTCTACGTCCGGGATCCCGATGGCAATCTCATCGAGATATCCGAGAAGGCCTGATGGCTGATTTTTGGACCCATTGCGGCTATGGCCTGCTCAAGCGCCGGGCGGACGGACGGCTGGTCGTCACCGACGATTACCTGCGGCTTTACTACGCGAGGCCGGAGCTGGCACCGGTCGCGGAATCGTGCCCCGCGGAGCGCGCCCTGCACGCCGGCCTCATGGAAAGTCCGCGCCGCGACGTCGCGCCCGCCGAGATCGCGGCAATTGCCGATGCCGACGCGCGCGAGAACTACCAGGTCATGATGCGTTTCCGCAGCCGGCTGCTCGCGGCTGAAACGCTGGAGGCGTTCTATTTCGACCTCTTCCGGGAGGATGTCGGCGTGCCCCCGGACTTCGTCCACCACACCGTGCAGGTCATCCTGCGCGGCATCCTGAACGGCACGAGCGACGGCCTGGAGGCGCGCGCGGCGGAACTCTTCTTTCGCAAGCAGCGGGTGAGCGTCAACGACGGCACGATCCTGCTGGCCGACGACGAGACGGTCGAGATGCACGCGAGCACGGGCGGCTTCGGAAACCTTGGCAGGCTGCTCAAGGAAGGGCAAACCGCGCCCCGTACCATCGAGCTCGACGTGCTCGACGAGGCGAGCGCGGGGCGCTATTTCGAGCGCGACGAGCGCCACGACACGGTCCTCAATCTCAACCACGGCCGGCCGGGCGTCCTCGCGCTCGCGCGCGTGCTGGAGCGGTGGATCGCCCATTTCCACGGCGTGCGCGCGGCGGTGAAGCCGGTGCGGGAGATTCCGGACGACGACTGGGTCTGGCACGTCGGGCTCGACGCCGAGGCGACCGCCATGCTCAACGAGATCTACAATGGCGGCGAGGTGGAGGCTGCGCGCATGCGGCGCGTGGTGGGGCTGTTCCGGGTCGATTTCCGCGATCCGGTCGTGGTGCGCCCGGAACTGGCGGGGACGCCGGTATTCCTGGGCCTGGCGGCGGCGGCGGACGGCACGCTGCGCATGAAGCCGCAGAACCTGCTGATGAACCTGCCGCTCGCTCGCCGCGCCTGAAAATTGGGACGCACACCTTTTTCGAGCGGACAGCCGATGAGCGACAAGGACGAAAAAGGTGTGCGTCCCAATTTTTTCGAGCGCTGGAAGGAAATCGCTGCCGGGCCCGAGGCCGAAATCGACCTCGTGGAGGCGGCGTTGCTGATCGCCGCGCACGAGTACCCCGGCCTCGACGTGCCCGCCTACCAGTCGCGAATGGACCGCATCGCGCTGACGTTGCGGGACCGGTTGCGCCGGGACATCGGGCCCACCGAGGCCATCCTCGCGCTCAACCGCTATCTCTTCGACGAGCTCGGCTTCCAGGGCAACGCGCTCGACTACTACGACCCGCGCAACAGCTTCCTCAACGAGGTGCTCGACCGCAAGCTCGGCATCCCGATCACCCTCGCCCTGGTCTACGTCGAGGTCGGACGCCGGATCGGGCTCGCGCTGCATGGCGTGTCGTTCCCGGGGCACTTCCTGGTGAAATGCCCGGCGCGCAACGGCATGCTCGTGCTCGACCCTTACGCCCGGGGCGCCTCGCTCAGCCTGGACGATCTCCAGCAGCGGCTGCGGGCGCTGCGTGGCGGGGCGACGCCCCCGGCCGACATCGCGCGCCACATGCTCGCGGCCGCCGGCAAGAAGGACATCCTCGCGCGCATGCTGCGCAACCTGAAGGGCATCTACCTGCAGCGCCGCGATCCCGCCCGCGCGCTGGCCGCGGCCGACCGAGTCATCGCGCTCGAGCCGCGCGCGGCGGAGGAATACCGCGACCGCGCCGCCATCTACCTCGACCTGGAGTGCTTCCGCGCCGCGCTCTCCGATTTCCGCAACTACCTCATGCTCAAGCCGGGAGCGGACGACGCCGCGGTCGTGCAGCGCCGCGTCGTGGAGCTGCAGCAGATCGCCGCGCGCCTGAACTAGGGCTTGCTCTCGGCCGCGGGTGCGTCGGGCTTGGGGGCGTCCTTGGGCGGGTCCTTGCCGGGAGCGGCCTTGGGCTTGGCGTCGTCCACGAAATCGTCCTCGTCGGGCGGCGGCTTGCCGTCGTAGATCTGGTTGCGGCGGCGCTGGAGGTAGGCGTCGCGCACGAATTCATAGGGGTCGAGCGCGGCGGTCTCCAGTATCCTGCTCGCCTCGAGGAGATCGGCGCGCGCGGTGACGAACCTCGTTCCGATCAGCAGGTAGCGCGTTTGGTCGTGGTCGACGTAGGTGATCGGCCATACTTGCCAGTCCCCGACCCATCCGACGGTATCGCGGAGGTTGCTCGGGCCCAGGAACGGCAGCACCAGGTAGGGCCCGTCGCCGATTCCCCAGTAGCCGAGCGTCTGCCCGAAGTCCTCGTTGTGCTTCTCCAGGCCCATCTGGGTGGCCACGTCGAAGAGGCCCAGCACGCCGAGCGTGGTGTTGACGAGCAGGCGCGCGGCATCCGATGCCGCCTGCAGGAGCTTGCCCTGCAGCAGGCTGTTGACGGTGACGATGACGTCGTTGATGTTGGAGAAGAAGTTGCTCACGCCGGTGCGCGCAAACTCGGGAACGATGAAGCGATAGAACTCGGCTGCCGGCCTGACGAGCAGGGTGTCGAAGCCGTCGTTGAACGTGTAGACGGCGCGGTTGAGCGGCTCGAGCGGATCGCGGGGATTGCCGGTAGTAGCGCAGCCGCCAAGCAGCGTCAGGGCGAGGGCCCCGGACAGGACCACCGCGCGCAGGTGCGGCAGCGGGCGGGCGGCGGGGGGCATCCAGTAGGGCATCCGGTTTTCCAGCGCGCGATTATAGCTTGTGCCCTGATATAATTTTCGACAGCGTGCGGGGCCCGTGCGCGCCCGCGACCCTTCGATCCCTCACGAGGATTCCACCATGTTGCAGAAAGTTAAGCCCGCGGTTCAGCTCAAGGACATGGGGTTGTTCCGCCAGCAGTGCTACATCAACGGCGAGTGGGTG
>DATBMB010000155.1:0-18120 GCA_036555035.1 Burkholderiales bacterium
GTCGAGCTTTCCCGCTTCGAGCGCCATCGCCGCCGCCACGCCGAAAGAGACTCCGGGGCCCGCGGCCCCGGGTACGGGGCTGATGGCCACCTCGCGCTCGGGATCGATGCCCGATTCGAGGAGCAGGCGCTTCAGGCCGTCCACCGGGCCCGGCGCCGCGCCGATGCGAAGTCCCTTGAGCGCGCTCAAGTCGCCACGTCTCGCGCCGATGTCCTTGCGGAGCACCAGGAACCAGTACATATGCTGCGCCAGCGCGGCCAGCAGCTTGCACCCGTTCCAGTCCGGAAAGGCGTAGAGCGGCGCATGCGCGGCGCCGGCCACGAAATCGAGGCGGCCGGCGCGCAGTTCCTCATAGGTCCGGGTAACCGGAAACAGCAGCTCGATCGCGGCGTCCAGGCCCTCGCGCTTGAAGTAGCCCAGCTCCACTGCCGCGATCGCCGGGAAATACGAAGGCGATACCAGATCGGGAACGGCGACGCGCAGCACGTCAAACGGGGGATTCGTCGTAGTAATGGACTTCGAGCAGCAGGCAGCCGCCGTCGGACTTGAACGGCCCGTGCGGGGTGCCCGGCGGCCGGCAGGCGTAGGTGTTGGGCGCAAACTTGACGCCGCCGCGGCCGTTCCGGTCGCAGCCGACGATGAGATCCCCGGACAGAAGATAGACTTCCTCCCAGTATTCGTGCACGAACGGCTCCGTCGTGTAGACGCCGGGCGCGAAGCGCAGATGCCGCGTGCGGTGGCCGCGTTTCGCCTTCTCGTCGAGGCGGCCGGCGAGTATCTGCTGCTCGATGCCGGGCGGATACCCCTCCGGCGTCTCCCAGCCCTTGCCGAGATCGACCCTGAAGAATTCCTTGTGCTCCTTCTGGATGGCCATGCACGTGCTCCTGCGCGAATGGGATCGGTCCGGATCGCGGACATTTTCTCACGATTGCGCTCGATTGATATTCCCTGGTACCGGGCGTAGCATGAATTCACTTCCTAACTCATGATCCGCCCGCAGGAGAGGTCCATGGCGCTCAAGAAGACTCGAATCGAGGTCAACAACGCGGTCTTTTCGCTGCCCTACCACGTAGCGAAAGAGGAGGGCTATTTCGCCGAGGAGGGCTACGACGTCGAGCTGGTGCCCGCGGGCTCGGGACGTGACCGTGACAAGGAAGTTCCCGACAAGCCGATCGAAGACCACCGCCTGGTCAAGTCCTACGGCTGGCACGAAGGCATCGAGAAGGGCGAGTTCTGCATGTACCGCGCCTGCGAATGGGGGCAGATCCGGCGCACCCAGGACAGCGCGCGCAACGTGAAGGTGATCAGCAAGCGCGCCGCCGTCGCGACGCAGGCGATTGTGGCGCGCGCCGACTCGCCGTACAACGTGCCGCAGGACCTGCGCGGCAAGACCGTCGCCGTCAACTTCCATGCCGGCTCGCACTACATCACGCTCTCCATGCTCGGCGGCGCCATGCTGGGCAAGGACGAGGTGCGGGCCGTGCACGTCGGCGGCCCGAAGCAGCGCCTGCGCTTCCTCGAGGAAGGCAAGGTCGAGGCGGCCGCGGTGATGGAGCCGTGGATCACGGTCGCGGCGAAGAAAGGGCTGAAGATCATCTGCGAGGCGTTCTACGAGGGCGCTGAGGTCGCCACCCCCGACGTGGACCCGGAGATGTACGCCGCGATCAACCGCGCCATCCTCAAGGCGGTGAGAAAAATCAACCAGGACATCCGGCCCTATCTCAAGTACATGATTCGCGAGGTGCCGGCGGAGGTCATGCGGCTGACCGAGGACGATTTCTACCTGCCGCGCTTCCGCTATGTCGCCCCGCGGCCCTACACGCGCGAGGAGTACGAGCACCTCCACGAGTGGATGACGGATTGGGGTCTGCTCAAGCCGGAGTCGGGCTACGACAGCATCGTGGACGCGCAGCTCACCGCCTCCGCGCGATGAAGGGCGCTGCATGAGCGGGATGGAATAAGGCCGGCACCGGGAGCGTTTACGCGCATATGGCAATCGCCGCCCCAATGGAGGCCGTCATGAGGATTCCACTGCACCTGCTCTGCGTCGCGGGCGGTTTGATGACTCTCGCGCTCGCGACCACCGGCCTGGCGGCCGCGGCGCCGGCCACGGGCGATGTTCACGTCTACCAGCGGGTGAACGGATACAACAATGAAACGCGCGGGAAGCTGACCTACCAGGTCGCCCGGGTGGAAGGCGACCGGATCACCGTCTCCGTAACGCCGGACAACCCGGAGGCCGGCAGGCAGCGGACCGAGGTCTTCACCCGGGAGGGCAATTGGCTGGCGCACGAGGTCGAGAATCACGGCCATAAAGTTCATTACGAGTTTGCCGAGGCGTATCCCGCCTTCGTGTTCCCGCTCGAGCAGGGAAAATCCTGGTCCATACGCGTCAAGGCCACCGTCCCGGACGAACAGAGGCCGCGCAGCGTGCGCGTGGACGGCAAGGTGGTCGGAACCGAGCGCGTCCGCGTGCCGGCGGGAGAGTTCGACACCATCAAGGTCAAGCGCACCGTCTACCCCGGCGACCATGCCTTCATGCTGTCCGAGACCTACGTCATGGAGACCGACTGGTACGCCCCTGCGCTGGGACGCGTGGTGCGCACCGAGCGCGATTCCAGGTTCCTCGATCTCCAGTCCTGCGCGTTTGCGCGCTGCGAAGCCCGCGGCGACTGGGACATCTACGAGCTGGTCGAGTCGCGCCCCGCGAAGCGCTGAGCGTCAGCCGGCGCGCCGTCGAAACTTCTGAAAGGCGTGCGGCGTCAACGGCGCCATGCGCTTGACCGCGCCCGACTGGACCACGACCTCCCCGACGTAGAGATCGCCCCTGCGGTCCGCCCAGATGCCGTGCGGGGCGATGAAGTTTCCCGGCAGGACCGGGTTCTCGCCGCCGACTTGGGAGACGATGCTTCCGTCGGGCTCGCACACCGTGACTCGCGCGATGGGGGAGTGGCCCTCGGGCGGATAGATCATCGTCTGGTCGTGGCCGGGCAGCGGGCCCTCCGCCCGCTTGTGCATGTAGTTGAGGAAGCCGCCTTCGGCGATGTGCAGCCGGTCCTGGTCGTCGATGAAGATGTCGTAGGGGCGGTTGAGAAACGTCCACTCGCGCAGGTATTCGCCATCAGGTTTGAAGACCTGGATGCGCGAGTTCTCGCGGTCCGCGACATACACGAGCCCCGCGCTGTCCACCGCGATGCCGTGCGGCAGGATGAACTGGCCCGGCCCGCGTCCCGGCTCGCCCCACGAGAAGAGCAGCTTCCCGTCCGCGGAGAACTTGTGAACGCGCGCATTGCCGTAGCCGTCGGCGATATAAAGATCGCCGCTGGGCGCCACCGCGACGTTCGTCACGCGATGGAACGGTCCCGCGGCGCGCAGCACGGGACTGGCACCAATCTTGTAGCCCGTGTCCGCCGCCTTCCCGGACTCGCCCAGCGTCATCAGTTTCCTGCCGTCGGTGGTGAACTGGTGGACCGTGTGATCCTTATCGTCGGCGAGCCAGAGTTGGTCGTTGCGGTCGATGAAGATGCCGTGCGGGCCCTTGAACATCCCTTCGCCCCAGGCGTTAAGGAAGCGCCCGTCCTTGTCGAACACGATGACGGGATGCGCGCCGCGGTTGAAGACGTATACACGGTCGTGCGAATCGCACGCGACGCCGGCCACCTCGACGTAGCTCCAGCCCTCGGGGAGCCGGTCCCAGCCTTCCAGCACCTCGTACTCGATCCGGTGTTTGCCGAGCGCCATGTCAGAACTTCTCCACCCACGGCCGCAGCTCGATCTCCCAGGTCCACGCGCTGTGCGGCTGGCGCAGGACGTGGAGGTAGTTCGCCGCGATCGCGTCGGGATCGAGCAGCGCATCGGGCGCGTCCGAGGCCGCGGCGCGGCCCGGGCGGGCGATGCCGCCGTCGATGACGAAGTGGGCGACGTGGATGCCCTGCGGCGCGAGCTCGCGCGCCATGCTCTGGGCGAGCCCGCGCAGGGCGAACTTGCCCATCGCGAACGGCGCCGATTGCGCGTAGCCCTTGACGCTGGCGGAGGCGCCGGTGAAGAGAATCGCACCGCGCTTTTTCGCGAGCATCCGCCGCGCCGCCTCCTGCGCCACCAGGAATCCGCCGAAGGCGGTCACGGCCAGCGCGCGCTCGACTTCCGCCGGGTCGAGCTCGACGAGCGGCCCGCGCGCGCGGGCGCTGGCGTTATAGACCACGACGTCCGGCTCGCCCACTGCACCCTCGACCGCCGAGAACAGGCGCCGTACCTCGACCGGGCGGACCGCGTCGCACCTGAACGCGCGCGCGCCGGTTTCGGCGCAAAGCGGTGCGAGCTTTTCCGTGTTGCGCGAAGCGAGCGCAACCTTCATGCCCTCGCGCGAAAAGAGGCGGGCGAGCGCGGCGCTCAGGCCGGTTCCGGCACCGACGATGAGCGCCCTTTCGTAGCGGGCTGGTTCCATGGGCCGGGACGCGCGTTCCGTGAAAGGGGGGCGGGAAGCCTCTATCATATACAGGAAATATGACGTCGAAAGTCCGCAATCTGGTCAAGGCGCCGCTCAGGGAGCGGGTGAGCGCGGAAGAGTGGGATGCCCGCGTCAATCTCGCGGCGTGCTACCGCCTGGCGGCGCATTTCAGCATGACGGATTTGATTTACACGCACATCTCGGCGCGCGTGCCCGGCCCCGCCCACCACTTCCTGATCAACGCGTTCGGCCAGCTATGGGACGAGATCTCCGCCTCCACGCTGGTGAAGGTCACGCTCGAGGGCGAGATCGTCGAGGATCCGACCGGCTTCGGGTTCAACCGCGCAGGCTACGTCATCCACAGCGCGGTGCACGGTGCGCGGCCCGACGTCGCGTGCGTGATGCACACGCACACGCAGGCCGGGATCGCGGTCTCGGCGCAGGAGGAGGGGCTGCTGCCGATCTCGCAGCACGCGATGCGCTTTCAGGGCGGCATCGCCTACCACGACTACGAGGGGCTCGCGCTCGAGCTCGACGAGCAGGCGCGGCTCACGCGCGATCTCGGCGACCGGAAAGCGATGATCCTGCGGAACCACGGGCTGCTCGTCTGCGGGGCCTCGATTCCCGAGACCTTCGATCTCATGTATTACCTCGAGCGCGCGTGCCAGACGCAAATCGCCGCGATGGCGGGTGGCGCGAAGCTGCGCATTCCCGCGGCCGCCGTGGCGGAGAAGACCGCCGCCCAGTTCAAGGCGCTGCCCTACAAGCCCAAGCGGCCGGAATGGAAGGCGCTGCTGCGGATGCTGGACCGGTCGGATTCCTCGTACAAGGACTGAAGCCCCATGATCATGGGATAGCGCGCGTTCCGGTTGCGCGTGAGGATGGTCGCGAAAGGAGACCACCTTATGAAAGCAACCAGACTGTTCGCGGCCGCGGTCCTGGGATTCTGCGGCCTGATTGCAACCTCCGAGGCGCTGGCGCAGAAAGGGTGGTATATCGGCGGCAGCGCCGGCTCGAGCAAGATCGACGACGACATCGCCATCGGCGGGCTCATCACGTCGGGAACGGTCGACGGCTCGAGCACGGGGTTCAAGATCTTCGGCGGCTACCAGTTCATCGATTATTTCGCGCTCGACCTCGCCCTGGTCGACCTCGGCAAGGCGAAATACAGCGGAACGTTCTTCAACGCACCCGTCACCGGCGGGACGGTCGACGTCTGGGGCCTCAATATTTCCGCCGTCGGCATCCTGCCCGTGAGTGAAAGCTTCTCGGTCTTCGGGAAGGTCGGCGTGTTCGCGTGGGAAGCCGATGCGAAAGACACCACCGGTGGAATTCCGTTCTCCACGAACGAAAGCGGCGCGGACTTCTCTTTCGGTCTCGGGGCGAGCTACAACTTCACCAAGAACTGGGGCGTGCGCTTCGAATGGGAAAGGTTCAAGGTGGGGGGCGGCGAGGATGCCTACACCGGCCAGCCGAACTCGACCGGCTCGGCGAGCGTCGACCTCCTGACGCTCGGCCTCGCCTACCGGTTCTAGCGCTGCGCGCGCCGCGCCGGGCGGCGCGCTTTTTCTTTCCCCGGCAGGCGCAGGAGCTTCAGTGCGTTGGCGGAGTAGATTTTCCGCTTGACCGCCGCCGGGAGCTTCAGCGACTCGATCGAGCGGATGCCCTCGCGGATGTACATCGGGCCGCCTTCCGGGTCGAACGGGCAGTCGCTCGCGAACACGACCCGGTCCGCGCCGAAGAAGTCGAGGCCGCAGCGCAGCGCCGAGGCGGATCCCCCGAGCACGGTGTCGCCGTAGAACATCCTGAAGTACTCGATGGGCTTCTTCGTCATGCGCTTGAGCAGTTCCTCGTAATTCTCGTCGGCGGTGCGGCTGCCGAGCTGCGCCCACAGCGTCTCGGCGCGTCCCGCGAAATAGGGGATCATGCCGCCGCAGTGATGCGTGATGATGCGCAGGCCGGGCAGTCGCTCGAACAGGCCCGAGAACACGATACGCGCCATCGCGACGCTCGACTCGAACGGCCAGCCGAGCACCTGCCAGATCTCGTACTTCGACTTGGGCTCGTTGACGTAATCGGCGCGCGTCGCGGGCCGCGCCGGGTGCATCCAGACCGGCAGGTCATGATGCTTCGTGACGCGCTCGAACACCGGGAAGAGCTCCGGCTCGTCGAGCGGGCGGCCGTTGACGCTGGTGAGCACCTGCACGCCGCGCGCGCCGAGCTTGCCGATCGCGCGGTCCATCTCCTCCAGCGCCGCCGGCACGTTGTTCATGGGGAGCGAGGCGACGAAGGCGGGAAACTTCTTCGGCCAGCGCGCGCACATGGCCGCCATGTCGTCGTTCGCGATGCGCGCGAGCTCGGGGGAGAGCTCGGGCCCGCCGAGCAGCTCCGGCCCCGGCAACGCAAGGGTCAGCACCTGGCACACATCTGGCCACTGATCGAGCATGCGCACGCGCGCCTCGATGTCCCACAGCATGCGCAGGCTCCCCATGCGCTTGACGATGCCCGCGTCCTTCGAGTGCACCTTCAACATCTCGAGGTAGCGCACCGGCATGACGTGATTGAAGATGTCGATTTTCATGGTCCTCCCCGCACGCGGTCGATGAGATCGAGGCAATCCTGCGGCAGCCGCCCGCCGCGCCAGGCGACATGCTGGTCGGGGCGCACGAGCGCGAGCTCCACCTGGTAGAGCGCCGGAAACTTCGGGTCCGATTGGGCCAGGACCTTGAGCGGCACGGCCCGCTGCGCCGCTGCGTGCTCCAGGCGCAATATGTCTGCCGCGGAGGCATCCCGCCCGGCGAGCAGCGTGAAGCCCGGCCCGAAGTGATCGTAGAGCGAGGTGCCGTCGGCCATCCAGTAGTGCGGCGCGAGGCAGCCCGGGCAGGCGGAGGGCTCGTATTCCGTCACCTGCTCGCGCGGCGGCTGCGTGCCGTCCGGGATGATGGCCGGCGAGTCGCGGTAGCAGCCCCCGAGCACGACCCCGAGGCTGCGGAACTCGTGGAGCTTGCCCTTCAGTAGGGCTTCGCCTACTTCCCTTCGCACCCGGTCGCCCGCGGGTCCGGGCTGCTCGATGCCGTCGCGCGCGAGCCGGTCGCCCGTCAGCTCGTAGTTCTCGACCGCTTCGCGGATGACGCGCTGGTGCAAGGGCTTCCGCTCGATCTCGTAGGTCTCGAGCAGGCGCGGGCCGCCCCAGCCCCGCAGCGTCGCCGCGAGCTTCCAGCCGAGGTCGGCGGCGTCGGCGATGCCCGTGTTCATGCCGTGGCCGCCGGACGGCGGGTGCAGGTGGCAGGCATCGCCCGCGAGAAATGCGCGTCCCGCGCCGTAGCGCCCGGCGATCAGGCGATGCGCGGTCCAGGGATCCGCGCGCACGATCTCGACTTCGACGTTGAGGCCGCTCGAGCGCCGCACGACCTCGCGGCCGTCGAGGCTGCCGGGATCGACGCCGCCGGGAAGGCGCGGGGCGATGAGGAACCAGAGGCCCTCGCGGTCGAGCGGCCCGAAGTAGGCGGGAAGCTCGCGGTTCACCATCCAGTACATGACGGCGGGGCCCTTGTCGTGCAGGCCCGCGAGCGCCGGGGCGCGGAAGACCATGTTGAGGTTCGGCGCGAGCGCGCCCTCGCCCTGCATGTCGATGCCGAGGCAGGCGCGCACCGTGCTGCGTGCGCCGTCCGCGCCGACGAGGTAGCGCGCGCGCAGCGTGCGCCGCGCGCCGGTCCGCACGTCCTCGACTTCCGCCGAAACGCCATCGGCGTCCTGCGCGAGGCCTTCCAGGCGGCAGCCGAATCTGATCTCCACCCCGGGCAGGCCGGCCGCGCGCTGCCGCAGCACTTCCTCCAGCGTGTATTGCGGGACCCACTGCCCGGGCTCCGAGTAGAGATCGCTGCGGGTGCGCGCGCAATAGAAGGCATTCTCGAAGCGCGCGAGCGTGTGGCCGTTCATCCGCGTCGCGAACACGATGTCCGAGGGGTGATCCGGCGGCAGCGGAGAGGCGCGGCGCAGCTCCTCCGCGATGCCCCAGCGGCGCAGCAGCTCCTTCGAGCGAACGTTCGTCAGCTTCGCGCGGGGATTCAGCCCGACCCGGTCGTGCTGCTCGACGACGATGCAGGAGACGGAGCGCAGCCCCAGCTCCACCGCGAGCGCGAGCCCGACCGGGCCGGCGCCGACGATGATGACGTCGGAGTTAATTGGGGGAGAGGGGATCCGTCATCGGGCGAGGGGATCGGGACGCAGCTGGAACTTCACGACCCGGGGCCGGTTCTCGGTTCCGCCTTCGACGTGGAATACCGTCCGGTTGGAGTAGGTCGCCCACAGCGCCCGGCCTTTCCAGCCCGCCCTGGGATCGTCGATGCGCCCTTCGCCCCACTTGGCGAAGAACCCCATCGGGTAGGGGACGCGGATGGTGACGAATCTTCCCCGCACCAGCGCGAAATAGGCGTCGCTCATGTTGCCGGTCGCGATGGGGACATTCGCTCCCAGGCCGAACGTGTTGTACTGATCCACCCAGACGTAATAGCTCGCCTCGGCGCTGCCGTCGTCCTGCACGTCGCGGAACTGCGGGCCGGGGAAGCGGTAGAGTGTCCAGCCCTCGGGACAGTGCTTGCCGGTCGCGCTGGGACCGTTCAACGGTCCCTTGCACTTGCTGCGGTCGAAGCTCCCGAGGTGACCGCTCGCGAACGACGCCCAGAACACGCCGTTGCGGTCGATGTCGCCGCCGCGCGCGCCGTAGGCGGGGAGTGGCGGCTCGTAGATTTCCGTCAGGGCGGTATGCGTGGGATCGGCGCCGGGGGCAACCCGCACGACGTAGCTCGGCCATGGCGCGAGCGAGGTTCCCCAGACTGAGCCATCGACCGGGCTCACGGCCACCGAGTAGAGGTTCACCGCGACGCGCTTGTCCTTCTTCGGGTCCACCGGCGCCTTGGGCTCGACCCATTCGTCGCGCTGGCCGTTGCCGTTGGTGTCGAGGACGAACGGAGTCCAGCCCTGCGCCCGCGCCTCGTCGCCGGTTTCCTCGAACACCTTGCGATCGAGCCAGCCGACGACGTTCAGGCCGCCGACCCCGCTGGAGGTCCACAACGTATTGTTGGCGTCCTCCGCGAAGATCAGGTGGTGCGTCGGGAAGCAGGTCGAGATCAGCGTCCACTTGTCCGCCGCGGGGTCGTACATGGAGAGGTGCCGCGAGGCGGTATTCAGCGGGAACACCTTGGCCGACGGATGGCTGCCGCCTTTCCGGCAGTAGTCGGGATTGTTCTTGGGATGGCGGATGCGCGCGGCGGCCCACACCCGGCCCTTCTCGTCCATCATCTGGTTGTGCGTGCTGGTCTGGCTGTCCCAGATCGGCTCAGCGCCCCAGTACGGCGAGGGCGCCATGGGGTCAGTCCGATGGGACGGCGTCTTAGGGTCGCGCACGGGGTGCTTCACTTCGGTCGCGGTGTGCCGCAGGGGATCGAGCACCGGCCACAGATCGGTGCTGTTCTCCGGCGCCCCGTAGAGCTTGCCGCCGGCGTTCACCGTCGGCTTGCGGCGGTCGGTCGAGATGAGATCGTGCATGTAGGCGGTGGGCCGGCTCCATTCCCAGAGCGTCAGCATGACGTTGCGCTCGATGCCTTGCGGCCGCTCCGGCCGGGCGAACGGCAGCTCGCCGGTGGCGATGCGGTCGGTCCAGTCGGCCCACAGTCCGATCCCCCGCTCGAAGCCGATGCGGTTTGTCGCGTTGATCATCTGGGTCATCGCCTGCCCCGAGGTGATGCGCCGCGCCCACGCCTCGGTGGACTTCATGTGGGCGAAGTCCTTCGGGATGGTGCGCGTGCCCTGGGTGCCCAATGCATGACATGACATGCAGCCGTTGGTCTTGACGGTGTTCAGCCACTGGGCCTGCGTCCGGATGCCCGGATCGATGCGATTACCTTTGGGTCCCGTTCCGGGGAACTCCCACTTGGCCGGGATCTTGAGCATGGAGTACCAGTAGATCGGGGGGTAGTACTCCGCCGCCGCGGCCGCGCTCGGCGCCTCCATGGCGGTCAGGTTGAGGAGCTTGCCGGGCGCGGTGCGCACTTTCGGCGAATCGACGAGGCCGTAGCCGCGCACCCAGACGCTGAAGGTTGCCTGCGGCAGGTCGGGCATGAGATAGCGCCCGCGCCCATCGGTGACGACGATCCGCGTGAACTTCGTGGGGAGGTCGCTCGTCTCCGCGATCACCCAGACGCCCGCTTCGGGGCCTCGCGCCCCGTTGACCACCCCGCCCAGGTCGTTTGCTCCGACATGGATCGCCTCGTCGGCCACCTGGGGCTTGTCCATCTGCGCCGCGCACGCGGCAAGGATTGCGGCGATGCCCGCTGCCGCCACGCCCCTGGTCCAGCCTTTTATTAACCTCATTTGCCCGCCTCTCCGGTGAACGGCAATGAGTTTACCCCAACCTTCGTGCGCTACGAGCGGGAGATGCGATCCTTGTTCCTCGAGAGCCAGCCGCCGAAGGTCTGCAGCGAGGGGTTGAGCGCGCGCGCGGAATCCAGGTTGCGCGCGGCGCAGAAATCCGACTCGAAATCCTGCATGTACTGGAACATGTTGCCGAGCTCCTCGGCGCCCGGGGTTCCAAGCTGGCGGTACTCCTGGGGCGTCATCGGGTCGTAGGAAACGGGCTCCTCGAGCTCCTTGGAGAGCGCGGCGGCCATCTGCGTTCCGGTCAGGTGGTCGCCGGCGAATCCGACCGTCTTGCCGAGGAGATCGAAGCCCGCCTTGAAGATGCAGTATGCGCACTTGCCGATGTCCTCGGCGGCGATGCCGGCAAGCCGCTTGTCGCCCATCGGCAGCCTGAGGTGAAGCTTTCCGTCCTTGCCTCGCTTCGGCCCCATCCCGAGGTAGAGCAGGTTCTCCCAGTAGAACGAGGACAGCATGTAGGTCACCGGGACGCCGAACTGCGCGAATGCCCGGTTGGCCTCCGCCTTGGCGTCGAAGTGCGGCACCTTGTACTTCTCCATGAGCGTGGGCATGCGGTTGTCGGTCAGCGGCACCAGCTTGCGCGTGTCCTCGAGCGTGGACCACACGACATGCTTGAGACCGGCCGATTTCGCCGCCTGCGCCATGGCGGCGGCCTGCACCAGCTCCTTCTCGGGAACGAAGTGCTCCCAGAAGAACGTGACGCAAAACGCTCCGAAGCAGCCATCGAAGGCGGTTTTCAAGGAAGCCCCGATGTCGAGGTCGGCCTGGACGACGTCGGCGCCGAGCTTCGCGAGCTCCAGCGCCTTCTCGGATTCCACGTCCCGGGTGAGCGCGCGCACGGCGAAGCTGCTGCTGCTGTCGCCCAGGATGGCCCGCACCAGCCCGCCGCCCTGGTTGCCGGTGGCGCCCACCACCGCGATGATCTTCTTTTCAGCCATGCAATTCTGACTCCAGCCTCAGGGGTCAAGGGAAACGCGAAAACGAACGGGGATGACCGCGGAAAAGCCAGCCGTCATGCACATGATGTCATGCTTTGTGGTCCCGCGCACCCTGCGCTCGGACAGCGTCGCCTCATACCCGGGTGAGGGCGGACAGGTCCTCGGGGGAGAGCACGAGCCGTCCCGCGGCGGCATTCTCCTCGAGGTGCGCGATCGACGCCGTGCCGGGAATCGGGAGCATTACGGGCGAGCGTGCCAGGAGCCAGGCGATCGCAACCTGCGCTGTCGTCACGCGGAGACGCTCGGCGACGCGCTCGACCCTGGCCGAGCGCAGCACCGTGCCGGCGCCGAGCGGATACCACGGTATGAAAGCCAGGCCCGCCTTCTCGCACGCCGCGAGCACGTCGTCGTCCTTCCGGTTCGCGATGTTGTACTCGTTCTGCACGGAGACGATGGGCGCGATGCGGCGGGCGACCTCGAGCTGCTTCACGCTCACGTTGGAGACGCCCAGGTGCCGGATCTTGCCGGCGCGCTGCAGCTCCGCGAGCGCCCCGATGGACTCGGAGTACGGCACCCTGGGATCGGGCGCGTGAAACTGATAGAGGTCGATGCGATCGATCCGCAGCTTCTTCAGGCTCCCGTCCACCGCGCGGCGCAGGTGCTCCGGCCGGCCGTCCTCGTCCCAGCGGCTGCGGCTCGGGCGGGTGAGCCCGCCCTTGGTGCCGATGACGAGCCCCTGCGGGTAGGGGTAGAGCGCCTCGGCGATGAGGATCTCGGACACGTCGGGGCCGTAGCTGTCGGCGGTGTCGAGGAAGTTGTGGCCGAGCTCGAACGCGCGCGCGAGGAGCCGGCGCATGGCGGCGCGGTCCCCGGGCTCGCCCCAGATGCCGGGGCCCGCCACGCGCATCGCGCCGAAGCCCATACGGTTGACGGTCAGCTCGCCGAGCCTGATCGTGCCGGCGGACGCTGCGGGTTGTGTCGCTTGATTCATGGTTCGCGATGCGTGGCCAGTGATAAATTACGGCCGGCGAACTGTCAACTCCGGGGAACGCGTATCATCCACGCCAGCGGGCGCCACGCGTTTGCCGGACAACGGAGGATCGGAGCATGAAGGTCAAATCGACCTTGCGGGTTATCCACCAGAAGCGCTGCAAGGGACGGCGTGGGGTGACCGACGGCCAGACCTACCAGAGGCTCGTCGGGTGGCCCGAGGTGCAGGCAACCGACCGGGTGCGGCTCGGGCGCGCGACCTACAAGCCCGGCACTTACGAGCAGCTCCACTGGCACCCGATCGAGGCCTGCTACTACGTGATCTCCGGCCACGCCACGGTGCGCGACATCAACGGAAAAGAATACCCGGTCAGCGCCGGCTCGATCATTTACGCGCCGGCGGGAATCGCGGGCGCCCACGAGTGGGAGGTCAGGGAATCGCTGGAGCTGCTCGATATCCGCGCGACCAACGAGACCCACCGCAAGATCCAGTTCACGGTGGACAAGAAGACCAGGCGCTCCTTTATCGACCTCCAGGACCTCAAGTATCGCGAGGCGATCAGCTTCAAATCACATTATTAGAAAGGTGACGAATACGGGTGACGAGTACGGATGACGAGATACAGGTGACGAGGTACGGGTGACAGGAGTCGACACCATGCCGGCTTTCGTCACCTTTAATCGTCACCATTATTCGTCACCATTATTCGTCACGGATTTCTGGGCGAAGTTGTGAGACCAGAAATCCTGGTGCTGGTGCCGATCTACGCGCCCACGCTCGCCGCGCTCGAGCGCGACTACGAGGTCCACAGGCTGTGGTCCGCGCGCGATCCGGAGGCGCTCGTGAGGGCCGTGTCCGGGAAGGTGCGCGCGGTGGTCACGTCGGGCGCTTCCGGGATCGACGGCGGCCTGATCGAGCGGCTACCGAAGCTGGAGATCATCGGCTGCTTCGGCACACCCCGCGGAACCGTGGACGTCGCGCTGGCGAAGCGCCGCGGCGTCGTTGTCACCAACACGCCGGATTCCATCACCGAGGATGTCGCAGACCTGGCGATGGGATTGATCGTCGCCGCCATGCGGCGGATCGCGGAGGGCGACCGCTTCGTGCGTGCAGGGCGATGGCTCTCCGGCCTGCCCGAGCCGGGCACGGGGCTGGGCGGCAAGACGTGCGGCATCGTCGGTCTAGGCGCAATTGGGCGGGGGATAGCGAAACGGGCGGAGGCATTCCGGATGTCGGTGGCCTACCACGGCCCGCAGCCGAAGGCAGGCGTCTCCTATACCTACTATCCGGATCTGGCAGAACTCGCGCGCGCGTCCGACTGCCTGGTCGTCGCGTGCCCGTCGACGCCGCAGACCCGCGGGCTGGTGAATGCACGCATCCTCGATGCGCTGGGCCCGGGGGGCTATCTCGTCAATATCGCGCGCGGCCCGATCGTGGACGAGCAGGCGCTGATCGCGGCGCTGCGCGACCGCAGAATTGCCGGCGCAGGCCTGGACGTGTTCTGGGACGAGCCGCGGGTTCCGGTGGAGTTGACCGGGATGGAGCAGGTGGTGCTGGCCCCGCACATCGGAACCACGACCCGCGAGGTTCGCGTGGAACGCGGGCGGAAGCTGCTCGCGAATCTGCGCGCGCATTTTGCCGGGCAGCCGGTGCCCACACCCCTCACGTGAGCTCCGCCGCGCCCGCTGCCGCGCCCACCGGGCTGCGCCTGCTCGCCGCGGTGTTCCTGCCGTTCGCGGCGGGCTACTACGTCTCATTCCTGTTTCGCAACGTCAACTCGGTGGTGTTTCCCGAGCTGACGACGACGTTCGACCTGACGCCGGGCATGCTGGGGCTTCTCACCAGCGTCTATTTCCTGACCTTCGCGGGGGCACAGCTGCCGCTGGGCATGTTGATCGACCGCTACGGCCCCCGCCGCGTCAACGCGTTGATGCTGCTCATCGCCGCAGCGGGCGGCGTGGTGTTTGCGCTCGCGGCCGGCCTGCCGGCGCTGCTCGCGGGCCGCGCGCTGATCGGCCTGGGGGTCGCAGTGTGCTTCATGTCGTCCCTCGTGGCATTCGCGCTGTGGTTCCCGCTGGAGCGCATGGCGACGCTGATGGGCTGGATGCTCCTGATCGGATCGGCCGGCGCCCTCTCGGCCACCAAGCCGGTCGAGCTCGCGCTGCGCGTGGTCGACTGGCGCACGCTGTTCTTTGCGCTCTCCGGGATTGCCGTGTGCGCGAGCCTCGCGATCTTCCTCGCAGTGCCGGAGAAGACTGCGGCGGCGCGAGGCGCTACGGCGCGTCAGCAGTTCGCGGTCGTGGCGAGCATCCTCCGAAACCGCGTTTTCTGGTCGATCGGGTTGACGGCCGTGTTCGCCCAATCGATCGCGCTCGCGCTCCTCGGTTTGTGGGCGGGACCGTGGATGCGCGACGTCGCCAGCCTCGACCGCGCGGACCTGGCGCGGGATCTGCTGTTCGCGGCCGGCGCGTTCGGCGTGGGCGCCGTGCTGTGCGGGACGCTTTCCGACCACCTCGCGCGGCGCGGCGTGGCCCCGGTCGTGACCTATCTCGCGGGGTGCGTGGCGTGCACCTTGGCGCTCGCGCCGATTGCGCTCGGCCACGGGGCGGCGAGCCTCGTGCTCTGGATCGTGTACATGGCGCTGTCGCCGTCCGGCACGTTGGCCTATCCCCTGCTCACAGCGCGCTTTCCGAGGGAGATGACCGGGCGCGTCATGACTGCCCTCAACATGTTCACCTTCATGGTCGCGTTCGCCATTCAATTCGGCATCGGTGCGATCATCGGCTTGTGGCCGGTGACCGATGGGCGCTATGCGGTCGAGGGGTATCGCGCGGCATTCGGGCTGTGCTGGTTGCTGCAGGCGGGCGCGGTAGCGTGGCTCGCCTGGGCCGAGCGCGGCGCCCTGCGCCGCGAAAGATAGGGACGCACACCTCTATCTCAGGCAGAATTGCCAGGAAATGGTGTGCGTCCCAATTTTCGTATGACGATCAAGTTGCGGGGCGTGATGCAGAGCCCGGTCACGCCGCTGAAGAGCGATTTCAGCCCGGATCTGGCGACCTTCGAGCGGCTGCTGGACTTCCACGTGCGCAGCGGCTCCCCGGCCATCTCCTGGCCGCATCACAAGGGCGAGTCGCTCAACCTGACGATCGCCGAGCGCAAGCGCTTCGCGGAGGCGGCGGTGAAGGTCGTGGCGGGACGGGTGCCGGTAACCATCCACGTCAGCGCGCTCGCCGTCGAGGACACGATGGAGCTGGCGCGCCACGCGCAGCAGATCGGCGCGGACGGCATCCTCGCCATCACGCCCTATTTCTGGAATCCGTCACTCGAGGCGATCCACGACTATTTCGTGCGCCTCTGCACCTCGATCGACCTGCCGGTCATTTCCTACAACTCCCCGAGCTACCTTGCCGGCGTGGAGATCACCGGCGAGCTGATGTCGCGCCTGATCGAGCGGCTGCCCAATTTCGTGGGCGTGAAAGAGGCGAGCTTTAACAGCGAGAAGTTCATCGAGCTCTCGCGCATGGCGCTCGCGCTCCGGCCGACGTTTGCGATGCTGACGGGCGTGGAATACCTGCTGCCATCGGTCCCGCTCGGGGGCGTTGGATCGTACTCAGCCGCGGGCTCGATCTGCCCCAACCTGTGCAACAGCCTGTTCGATGCGTGCGTAGCCGGCGACTGGCCGCGCGCGCGCGAGCTGCAGTACAAGCTCTCGCGCCTGTGGCTGCTGTTCCGCGACCAGTACCCGTCCTCGTTGAAGGGCGGCATGGTGATCATGGGCCGCCCGGTCGGGCCTACCCGCGCGCCACTGCCCACTGCGACTCCGGAGCGGCAGGCTTTCATCCGCGCGCAGCTCGAAGAGCTCGGCATCCTGGACAGCGAGCCTCATGGTTGGTAAAGGTGTCAGGAACCTTTTTCCCCGGAAACCGTTGAAAGTGCCTAGAAAAGGTTCCTGACACCTTTATGGACCTGGGACTCGTTCATGCGCCGGTCACGCCGTTCACCCGCGCCGGCCGCGTCGACTTCGAGGTCTATTCAAGGCTGATCGAGTTTCACCTGCGCAACGGCGCGGATGCGCTCGCGCTGCCCATGCACGCGGGCGAATCCGTGAGCCTGACTGAAGCCGAGCGGCATGCGCTGCTCGAATTCGCCGTGAAGCAGGTCCGCGGCCGGGTTCCGATCGTGGCCCACGTGAGCGATGCCGGCACCGGGATTGCCGCCGCGCACGCCCGCCACGCGGAAGCCGCGGGCGCGGCCGCGGTCGTTGCCACGACGCCTTATTACTGGACGCCGCCACCGGCCATGGTGCTGGAGCATTTCACGCAGATTGCCGCGGCGGTAACGATCCCATTCCTGGTCCATAACGCGCCCGAGGAAATGCAAGGCACCCGGATTACCGCGGAGCTCGCGTTGAAGCTCATTGACCGGGCCAGAAACTTCGCCGGGGTGGTGGATTCGAGCCTCGACTGGCAGTTCATGGTCGAGCTGGTCGATGCTGCGCGGGGACCGCGGCCGGGGTTCCGGCTGCTGCCGGGCGTGGAGTACATGGTCTCGGCGGGCGCGATTGGCGCGAAGGGAGCGTTCTCGTCGCTTGCCGCCGTCGCGCCTGCCGCGGTGCGCAATCTGTACGACTTCTGCCGGAAGGATCAGCTGTTCGAGGCGCGCGGGGTCCAGGAGGAGATTGCGGCGCTGCTGCAGCTCGCGGGAAAGACGGGCGCCGCGGGGCTCAAGGCCGCCCTGCGCGCGCTGGGGCGCGATTGCGGCGAGGTGCGGCCGCCGCTGAGACCGCTCGGCGAGGTCGAGTACGGCGCGCTGGCGGAGCGGCTGGGCGGGCTCGCCCTGCTACGCGCAGAGCCCAAGGGCTGGTGACATCTTGTTCCGCGCCCCTCACCCTATCCCTCTCCCCCGACCGGGGGAGAGGGGATCCCTGATATGAATTCGAGGCGGGCGGCGTTCGTGACCGGTGCGTCGCAGGGCATCGGGGCCGCGATCGCGGCTGCGCTCGCCCGCGACGGGTTTGACGTCGCGGTCTCCTCGACGCGCCCGGACAAGCTGGCGGAGGTCATTTCCAGTATCGAGGCGGCGGGCGCGCGCGCGGTGCCGGTCGCGCTCGACGTGCGCGCCCCCGAGAGCATCGAGAATGCGATGGCCCAGGTCGTCAGCGCCTGCGGCCGGCTCGACGTGCTGGTCAACAATGCCGGCGTGCCGCTGACAAAGCCGGCCCTCGACGTAACGCCGGCGGAGTGGGCGTCCGTCCTCGACGTCAATCTCAAAGGGGCGTTCTTCATGAGCCAGCAGATGGGGCGCCATCT
>DATBMB010000164.1:0-3029 GCA_036555035.1 Burkholderiales bacterium
AGTGTCCACATCGACCTGGACACCATCACTCTGAAACCGGGGCCGACGAGCATCATCGGGCGGGCCATCGTCGTTCACGCGCTCCCCGACGACTACAAGACCCAGCCAACCGGGAACTCGGGCGCGCGGCTCGCCTGCGGAGTGATCGGGGCCCACTAGACCAGGTTGGCGGAAGCGTGACTGCGACGACGCGCGAGCTTGCAGAGTTTGTAACCGGGATCTCGTACGACACGTTGCCCGCCGCGGTGCGCGAGCGCGTCAAGGCGCTCACGCTGGATCTCGTCGGCATCGCCCTGCGCGCGCGTAACGAGGCCGAATCGACCCGACCGATGATTGCAGCCGCTGCCCGCCTGGGCATGGCGGGTGGCGCTTGCACGGTAATAGGCGATGCCGCGGGCTACTTTCCCCCTGGAGCGGCGATGCTGAACGGCACGCTCGCCCATTCGCTCGACTTCGACGATACCCACGCGCCCGGGTCGCTCCACCCGAGCGCGCCGATCGTTCCGGCGGCATTGGCTGCCGCCGAGATGACGGATACCGACGGAAGAGCGCTGATTGCCGCTATCGTTGCTGGCTACGAGGTGCAGATCCGGCTTTCCCTCGCGCTCGACCCGGCTGCGCACTACGACCGCGGCTTCCACCCGACTGCGACCTGTGGCGCATTCGGTGCCGCTGCGGCCGCAGGACGGCTGCTGGGGCTTGACCCGGAGGGCTACGCCAACGCCTGCGGCATCGTGCTCAGCATGGCGGCGGGCTCGATGCAGTACCTAGTGAACGGCGCCTGGACCAAGCGCTCGCACGTGGGCCACGCGGCGATGTGCGGGCTGATTGGCGCGACGCTCGCCCGCGAAGGCTACAGGGGCGCCGCGGAGGCAATCGAGGGGAAGTGGGGTTTCCTGCACGCCTATGCGCCCGCCGCCGACGCCGCGAAGGCCGTGGCCGGCCTCGGGAGCCGTTGGGAGACGTTGAAGATCGCGGTGAAGCCGTACCCGTCCTGCCGCTATGGTCACGCGCCGCTCGACGGCATCCTCGCGCTTGCCCGCGAGCATGACATTCAGTCCGAGGACGTGGAGGAGGTCGTCGTAGGTCTGCCCGAGCCGGGCTGGAAGCTGATCGGCGACCCCGAGCCGGCCAAGCAGGCGCCGAAGTCCGTGGTGGACGGCCAGTTCTCGATGGCGTTTTGCGCAGCCGTCGCGCTGCGCAGCGGCGGCTTTGCGTGGGACGACTACGCGCGCCACCTCGGTGATCCGGCGACGCTCGCGTTTTGCAAGCGCGTGAAGACCTGGGTCGATCCCCGGGCGCAGGCCGATTTCCAGAAGAACATGAGCGGAAGCGTGCGAATCAGGACCAAGCGCGGCCAGTTCGAGACCTACGTGCAGGTGGCAAAGGGGGAGCCAGAGAACTTCGTCTCCGCGGCCGAATTGCGCGCCAAGTTCGACGGGCTTGTCGGGCCGTACCTCTCCGCACGGCGCCGCGACGAGCTCGCCGGCGCATTGCTCGCGCTCGAGGAGGCGAAGGACATCGGCGCGCTG
Organism: Burkholderiales bacterium; assembly: GCA_036555035.1. Lineage (GTDB taxonomy): Bacteria > Pseudomonadota > Gammaproteobacteria > Burkholderiales > SG8-41 > SG8-41. Next base: position 1,533 of record DATBMB010000164.1, read on the forward strand.
CTGCGCCTCACGCGCCCCGAGGACACGCGCGGCCGGCGCGTTGCATAGGCTGCACGCCCGCCGCCAGTCGACTCCCGTCACCAGCGAAAATGACCGTCGAGCGCAAGCCGGCCGGTCCGCGCCGATACCGGCAATCGTTAGGCCGCTATTTCGAGGACTTCGCCGTGGGTGATGTCTACGAGCACCGGCCGGGGCGCACCCTCTCGGAAGTCGACAATACCTGGTTCACGCTCCTCACCATGAATACCAACCCCCTGCACTTCGACGCCGCCTATGCCGCGAAGAGCGAATTCGGCCGCCCGCTGGTAAACAGCTGCCTGACGCTTGCGATGGTCACCGGCATGAGCGTGAGCGACTTGAGCCAGAAGGCGATCGCCAATCTCGGCTGGGACAAGGTCCGGCTCGCCGCGCCGGTCTTCGCCGGCGACACCATATACGCCGAGTCCGAAGTGCTGGAGGTGCGCGAATCGAAATCGCGCCCGACGCAGGGCATTGTGACCGTGCGCACCACCGGCCGCAAAGCCGATGGCTCGGCGTTCATGACCTTCGAGCGCTCGATACTGCTCCCGAAACGCGGCCACGCAGCGGAGGACTGAAGACATGATCGTGCTCTCCAACGACGAGATCGCGCACCTCCTCACGATGGAGGACTGCATGGCAGCGCTCGAGCCGATGTACCGCGACTACGCCGATGCGCGGGCGCTGCTGGCGCCGCGCTTCGACAACATGGCGCCGACCGCGCATGCCGGCGGCTATTACGCCTTCAAGCACATGGGCGGCACCTGGCCCGCGCAGGGCATCCAGGCGCTGCGCATCAATTCGGACGTCATTACCCACCCCGTTGTCGCGGGCCTGCCGCGCCGCGTCAAGCAGCCGGTCGCGGACGGGCGCTGGGTCGGCCTGGTGCTCCTGTTCAGCACGGAGACCGGGAAGCTCCTCGCGATGTTCCCGGACGGCGTCATGCAGCGGATGCGGGTCGGCGCGGCGAGCGGCCTCGCCTTGAAGCACCTGGCGCGCGAGGACGCCTCGACGCTGGCGTTGATCGGGACCGGCTGGCAGGCGGGCGCGCAGTTGATGGCCGCGCGCGCCGTGCGCAAGTTCCGCGAGGTGCGCGTATTCAGCCCGCGTCGGGAGAGCCGGGAGGCGTTCGTCTCGCAGCACGACGGCGTGCGCGCCGCCGCTTCGGTGGAGGCGTGCGTCGAGGGCGCCGATGTCATCCTCGCCGCCACCTCGTCCATGGTCCGGGTCATCGAGCCAAGGTGGCTCCGCCCCGGCGTGCACGTCGGTTGCATCAAGTCCCAGGAGATCGACGGCGAGGTGCTCGACCGCTGCGACCGGGTGTTCGTGCACAACCGCCGGCAGGCGAAGCAGTACAACAACGTGATGCCAGGCACTCCCAACGTGGACGAGTCGCGCGAGCAGGGGTGGTGGAAGGATCCCGCGCGCAAGGACCGCTACCCGGATCTGGGCGAGCTGCTGTCCGAACGCGCCCCCGGG
>DATBMB010000160.1:0-10014 GCA_036555035.1 Burkholderiales bacterium
GTTTTCCCGGAGCCACTGCGGACCGGAAACGTAAGGCAGGTTCCGATCGAGGATCTCCTCCATAAGCGGATTGCCGCGCGTGATGACGTTGCCGACGACGAAGACGTCGGGCTTCAGCGCAACCTGGCCGGCGCCCCAGCCCTCGGTCAGCTCGATGCCCTGGGCGGCGAGCTGCGTGCTCATCGGCGGGTAGACGTTGGCGTCGCAGCCGGTGACGCGGTGGCCCGCCGCACGCGCGAGGAGGGCGATGCCGCCCATGAACGTGCCGCAGATGCCGAGAACATGAAGATGCACGGGGAAGTTCTTCAGCCGATGATCGCCGATTCTATCGGATTGGCGGCCGCGGCTCGTGCATTCCGCAGCGCCACGAATTTCACTTATGATCCACTCGATCGAACCAGGGAGAGACACCGTGACCCATCCCAACCTGATTGCGAACCGAATCCAGGCGGCGTGCAGGGTGCTGATGGCCGCCTTCGCGGTCGTCGCGCTCGCAGCAACCGGCTGCACCTCCACGGGTGGCCAATCCGCGGCAGCAGGACAGTCGCCGCGGAACATCATCATCCTGTTCGCGGACGGCGCCGCGCCCGTCCAGTGGGATTTCGGCAGGTACTCGAGTGCGATTCTGCGCAGGCAGCCGTTCGCGACGACGGACATCGTGTTCCGTGAGGGAGCGCTCGGCCTGCTTGCGACGAGTTCGCACGACGCCTACGTGACCGACTCTGCGGCTGCTGCATCAGCCATGTCCATCGGCCACAAGGTCGCGAACGGGTCGGTTTCCATCACGCCCGACGGCACGCCCCACCGGACCGTCATGCAGGCCGCCAGGGCCGTTGGCAAGCGCATCGGCCTGGTCACGACCGCCACCGTTTACGATGCGACGCCCGCTGCCTTCAGCATCAACGCGAAGTCGCGCCGCGATTCACAGCTGCTGGTGGACCTGCTCGTCGCGCTCGAGCCTGACGTGCTGATGGGCGGAGGCGCCGATTACTTCCTGCCCCAGGGCACGCCCGGCGGCAAGCGCAAGGACCGGAAGGACATCGTCGCCGCGTTCCGCGCGAAGGGGTACCACATCGCGCGGAATACCGCCGATCTCAATGCCGCCACCGGTCCCAGGCTGCTCGGGCTGTTCGCCGACGAGGACATGGATTTCGAGATCGATCGCGATCCTTCGCAGGAGCCCACCACGGCCGAAATGGCCGCAGCCGCCCTGAAGGCGCTCTCGCTGGAAAGCCCGAACGGCTTCGTCCTCCTGGTCGAGAACGAGAACGTCGACACTTCGGCCCATGCTAACGACGCCGCATCCCTGATGCGCGCGCTCTGGGCGTTCGACGACGCGGTCAAGGTCGCGCTCGAATTCCAACGCCGCAATCCCGGCACGCTGGTGATCGTCACCGGCGACCACGAGACAGGGGGGTTCTCGCCGACGTATGCGCTGAAGGACTTGAGCTCGCTGTCGAGCAAGAACCGCTTCTACTCAAGGGACGAGCACCTGCGGATGCTGGAGCGCATCACGATGTCGCTCGGCAGGGTGAAGGAGCGCCTCGGCAGGAAACCCTCCGGCGAAGTGCTGGACAAGCTGATTGCCGACCACTTCCCGGGCTTCCGGCTCGATCCCGATCTCCGCCAGCTGGTACTCGGCCAGAAAACGGATGAGCGCAATTTCGCCTACCTCCCGCAAAACGCGCTGGGGCGCATGGTCGCGCGGCAAACCGGCTACTACTGGGGCACCGGCGGGCACACCCCGGAACCGGTCGCGGTCGGTGCGATAGGGCCGGGGGCGGAATTATTTCGTGGCTACCAGGACAACTCTGATTTCGGAAAGCACCTGCACCGGCTGATCCTGGGCAAGTAACACCAAGGAACGTGACGAATAAGGGTGACGATTGTGGGTGACGATTGTGGGTGACGTACGATTGCGTCGACCGTCTTTCGTCACCTTTATCTCGTCACCCGTAACTCGTCACTTGGTCACTTCAATTTGCCCCTTCATCGCCGGGTGCAGGCCGCAGATGTAGTCGTAGGTCCCCACGTAGTCGAACCGGAGCGCGGTGCTCTGCCCTTTCAGCACGACCGGGGTGCGGAGCGTCGTTTCGCCCAGCACGGTCACCTGGTGCGGTGAGTCATCCACGTTGGTCCAGGCAATCGACTGTCCCTGCTTCACCGTGATCTTCTGCGGTCCGAACAGGAACTCCGCGATGGCGACGGTGCCCGGGCCGGACGGCCGCTTGGCCGCGCCCAGCGCCGTGCCCGACAGGCTCGCGAGCGAGATCACGAAGTCCTGGCCCTCGTGCGGCTTGTGGCAGACGAAGCAGTTGCGGATGTTGGCGTTGGCCTTCGCGTTGGGCTTGCGGTCCTTGGTGAACGCGGCGTATTCCCACTCACCGTTGCGCCATTCCGCGGGATATCCGGCGCCCCAGCCCTTGCGCTTTTCCATCACCGTGTAGGCGAGGAGATCGCCCTTCATGAAGCGGCCGTTCGCATCCTTCATCGGCTGGCCCTTGTCGTCCGTCTTCGCTTTGTACTGCACCAGCGTCAGCACGGTGCCGTGCGGGATCGGCTTGCCCTCCCGCACCGCCTTGACCGCCTCCGGGGTGGCAAAGAGCTCCCGATACTGCTTGGTGTCGGGGCGATCCACGATGGCGTAGCGCACCCCCTTTTCGTATCCCTCGGGAAACCGGATGTTCTCGGGACCCGCCATGCCGACGGCCGCGATGAGCGCGCCTCCGGCAATACAAGCTGCTGATACGGCAAGACTTATTACGCTGCGAGTGGTCATGGGCTCCTCCTCTGTTGACTATACGCCACGTCCGCAACGGCGGATGCGTGGTAAACACCGCTCCGGACACCCTATTCCCGCCGGAAGACCCAACGGTGGAAGACGAGCGTGCCGATGACCAGGGTGATGAGCGAATAGACGGGGTCGAGTTCCGTAGCGGTGAAGATCGACTCGGTGGTGAGCGCGGAGCCCTCGTAGTTCGCGACCAGCGCCAGGAACACGTTGTTGACGGCGTGCAGCCCGATGGCGAGCTCGAGCCGGCCGTCGCGCAGCGTGATGGTCGCAAGCAGCATGCCGATCGCGAAATAGTTGGCGGCCATGATGAGCATGCCGTAGCGGTGCACCTCGGGGTTGAGCAGGTGCGGCACGGTGAAGATCAGGCTGCTCGCGACCGCCAGCACCCACGGCCGGCGCGTGAGAAGCCCAAGCCCCTGCATCGCGTAGGCCCGGAACACGAGCTCTTCCGTCCCGGCCTGGATCGGCGTCAACACCAGCACCAGCGCCAGGAACAGGAAAAACCGCTCCGCGTCGAAGCTCAGGTAATAGCGCTCGGGGTACAGGAAGTGCTCGATCACCACGATGACCGCCGCGATGGCCGTCCACACCAGCGCGCCGCGCGCAACGCGCCGCCAATCGATCCGCGCTTCGGGCGTGATGAGCGTCAACAGCGGTCGGCGGTGTATCAGCTTCACCGCCAGCGCGAGCCCCGCAAGCATCATGAAGATCGAGAAATTGACCGCCAGATACTCGAGCAGCTGGTCGCCGAGCCCGGCCCCCACGAGCAGCAGGTACGGCACGTAGCCCAGCACCAGCCAGAAGAAGGCGATGGTGACCGCGCCAAGGGCGTAGCGCCACCACGCGTTGCGCCCCTGCCGCGCGAGATCGAGATAGCGCTCGGTCCGCGGCGAGATCATCGGCGGAAGGCGGGCGCGTCTACCCGCTGGCGGAGGAGAGGCGCGAGGCCGATGAGGCCGAGCACGGGTCCGGGCAGCAGCAGCCAGGCCACGTTAGCTCCCAGTGTCGTCCACGCCATGGTTGCTGCGGAGATTGCCACGACCGTGATGAAGAAACCGATGCTGTTCTGGATCGCGAGCGCGCTCCCCACGAGCTCGGGCGGACAGGCGCGCGCCGAGAGCGCGGAGAACTGCGGGGAGTCGGCGACGACCAGCACGCCCCAGACGACCATCGCCGCGAGGAGCATCCCGGCGGGCGCGCCCTGCATCCACGGAAAGAGAAGGCACATCGCGCCCGAGCCCGCGAGGGCGCCCGCGGCAACCCGCGCGCCGCCGAAGCCGCGGCTGAGACGCCCTCCGAGCACGCAGCCGAGGGCGCCGGCGCCGATGACTGCGAAGGACCACGCCGATACCGCTGCAGGCGCCGCGGGCTCTCCCCGCGCAAGCACCATCGCGAGCAGGAACGGAGCGAGCGTCCAGAACGCGTAGAGCTCCCACATGTGGCCGAAGTAGCCGAACGCGGAGGCGCGAAAGGCGGGAACCCGGAACGCCGCCATCACCCCGCCCCAGCGCGGGCGGCTCGCGCCGGACGCCTTGAGATGGGGGCCGTCTCCCAGGCGCAGCACCATCGCGGCCGCAACGAGGGCAAGCACCGAGGAGACGAGCACCACCGCGTTCCACGACCAGCCGCCGCCCGCAGCGCGCACGGCGTGCGGGAGCGCCGTCCCGAGCGTCAGCATGCCGACGAGCCATCCTAGCGCCTCGCCCGCCGCGCCGGGCGCCCAGCTCACCACGAGCTTCATGCCCACGGGGTAGATCCCGGCGATCGTGACACCGGTTGCAAATCGCCAGGCCCACGCGTCGGCAAGACCCTGGGCCGCCAGCGCGAAGCCCGCGTTGGAAGCGGCGCCGGCAACGGCGCACGCGGCAAAGATGCGGCTCGCGGGAAACCGGTCGGCCAGGCCCGAGAGCGCAAAGAGCAGCGTGCCGGAGATGAAGCCCAGCTGCACCGCGTTTGTCAGTGCGCCGACGTCCGCGGCGTCGAGCCCCCACGCCCGCTGCAGATCATCCGCGGCGGCGTTGGCGCTGAACCAGAGCGAGGTGCCGAGGAACTCGGCGACGACGATTAACGCGACGGCAAGGCGCGGCGCCACCGCGTCACGACTTTCCCGGCTCGTAGGCGAGGTTGGGCGCGAGCCAGCGCTCGGCCTCCGCGACCGGCATGCCCTTGCGGCGCGCGTAGTCCCCGAGCTGGTCGCGCCCCACCTTGCCCACCGCGAAGTACTGCGACTCCGGATGGGACAGGTAGAAGCCGCTCACCGCCGCCGCCGGATACATGGCGAAGGACTCGGTCAGCCGCATGCCGACGCGCTCGGCCTTGAGCAGCTCGAACAGCGGCCCCTTCTCGGTGTGGTCGGGGCACGCGGGATAGCCGGGCGCGGGACGGATGCCGCGATACTTCTCGGCAATCAGCGCGGCGTTGTCGAGGCTCTCGTCGCGGGCGTAGCCCCAGAACTCCCGGCGCACGCGCTTGTGCAGCAATTCTGTGAACGCCTCCGCCAGGCGGTCGGCCAGCGCCTTCAGCATGATCGCGCTGTAGTCATCGTGCTTCTTCTCGAATTCCGAGAGCTTCTTCTCGATGCCGATGCCGGTCGTGACCGCGAACGCGCCCACGTAGTCCGCGACGCCCGAGCCCTTCGGCGCGACGAAATCCGCCAGCGAGAGGTTCGCGCGCCCGGTCGGCTTCACGTTCTGCTGGCGCAGGTTGTGCCAGGTCATGAGCGTGCGGGCGCGAGTCTCGTCCGCGTAGATTTCGATGTCCTCGCCATTGACCATCGCCGCGGGAAAGATGCCGAACACCGCACCCGCAGACAGCCAGCGCCCCGCGATGATCTTCTTCAGCATGGCGCGGCCCTCGTCATGGACCGTGCGCGCGGTCTTACCCACGACGGGGTCGTCGAGAATCGCCGGGAACGGGCCCGAGAGCTCCCACGACTGGAAGAACGGGCCCCAGTCGATGTGCCCGGCGATCTCCGCGAGGTCGTAATTCTTGAGCAGGCGCGTGCCGATCACCTCCGGCCGGGGCGGCACGTATTCCGTCCAGTCGGTCTTCAGCGCGTTGGCGCGCGCCTGGGCGAGCGTCACGAGCTCGAGGCCCGTCTTTCCCTCGTGCTGCCGGCGCACGCGCTCGTACTCGCTTCTTACCTCCGCGACGTACCCCGCTCGCGCCTCGTCCGAGAGCAGGTTCGAGCACACGCCCACGCTGCGCGAGGCATCCGCCACCCAGATCACGGGCCCGTGATAGTTGGGGGCAATCTTCACCGCCGTGTGGGTGCGGGAAGTCGTGGCGCCGCCGATGAGAAGCGGCACCTCGAACCCCTCGCGCTCCATCTCGCGCGCGACGTGCGCCATCTCCTCGAGCGAGGGTGTGATCAAGCCGGAGAGCCCGATGAGATCGCACTTTTCGGTGCGCGCCACTTCGAGAATTTTCTGCGCCGGCACCATGACGCCGAGATTGATCACCTCGTAGTTGTTGCACTGGAGCACCACCGCGACGATGTTCTTGCCGATGTCGTGCACGTCGCCCTTCACGGTCGCGACGACCATCTTGCCTTTCGGCCGCGCATCGCCAAGCTGGGCTTTCTCCTGCTGCAGGTAGGGCTCGAGATGGCCCACCGCCTGCTTCATCACGCGCGCGCTCTTCACCACCTGCGGCAGGAACATCTTGCCGGCGCCGAAGAGGTCGCCCACCACGTTCATGCCGTCCATGAGCGGGCCCTCGATCACGCGGATCGGGCGCCCGTACTGCACGCGCGCCTCCTCGGTGTCCTCCACTATCCAGTTGTTGATGCCCTGCACCAGGGCGTGCTTCAGGCGCTCTTCCACCGGGCTCTTGCGCCACGCGAGATCCTCGGTGTCGCGCCGCAGGGTGCCCTTCACGCTGTCGGCGAACGCCACCATGCGCTCGGCCGCGTCCGGCCGCCGGTTGAAGATGATGTCCTCGACGTGCTCGAGCAGCTCCTTCGGGATCTCCTCGTAGACACCGAGCTGCCCGGCGTTGACGATGCCCATGGTCATGCCGGCGCGAATGGCGTGGTAGAGAAACGCGGTGTGGATCGCCTCGCGCACCGCATCGTTGCCCCGGAAGGAGAACGAGATGTTGGAGAGCCCGCCGGAGATCTTCACGTAGGGCAGCGTCTGCCGGATGATGCGGGTGGCCTCGATGTAATCCTTGCCGTAGTTCGCGTGCTCCTCGATCCCCGTGGCGATCGCGAAGATGTTGGGGTCGATGATCACGTCCTCGGGCAGGAAGCCCAGCTCGTCCACCAGGATGTGATAGGTGCGCTTGGCGATCGCGATGCGGCGCTCGAGCGTGTCCGCCTGCCCCTTCTCGTCGAACGCCATCACCACGACCGCCGCGCCGTAGCGGCGCGCGAGCTGCGCGTGCTTGACGAACTCGTCTTTGCCCTCTTTCAGGCTGATCGAGTTCACCACGCTCTTGCCCTGGACGCACTTCAACCCCGCCTCGATCACCTCCCACTTCGAGGAGTCGATCATCACCGGCACGCGCGAGATGTCCGGCTCGGAGGCGACGAGGGAGAGGAAGGTCGTCATCGCCCGCTTCGAGTCGAGCATCGCCTCGTCCATGTTGACGTCGATCATCTGCGCGCCGTTCTCGACCTGCTGGCGCGCGACCGACAGCGCCTCCTGGTAGTTGCCGGCGAGCACCAGCCGCGCGAACGCGCGCGATCCCGTGACGTTGGTGCGCTCGCCGATGTTGACGAAAAGCGCGTCGTCCCCGATGTTGAGCGCCTCCAGGCCCGAGAGCCGCGTCTTGCGCTCGATCGCGGGAACCCTGCGTGGCGGCACGCCTGCGAGCGCCTCCGCAATCGCCCGGATGTGCCCGGGCGTCGTGCCGCAGCAGCCGCCGGCGATGTTGACGAAGCCGCTCTTCGCGAAATCGAGCAGGTAGCCGGCGGTCTCGCCCGGCGTCTCGTCGTAGCCGGTCGGTGCAAGGGGATTCGGCAGCCCCGCGTTGGGGTAGGCGCTGACGTAGGTGTCGGCGATCTTCGAGATTTCCTCGATATAGGGGCGCATGAGCTTCGCGCCGAGCGCGCAGTTCAAGCCCACCGCCAGCGGGCGAGCGTGCCGCACCGAGTTCCAGAACGCCTCCGGCGTCTGCCCCGAGAGCGTGCGGCCGGACGCATCGGTGATGGTGCCGGAGACGATCACCGGCAGGCGCGATCGCCTCTGCTCGAACACCTCCTCGATCGCGAAGATCGCGGCCTTGGCGTTCAACGTATCGAAGATGGTCTCGAGGAGCAGGATGTCCACTCCCCCCTCCATCAGGCCGCGCACTGCCTCCGCGTAGGCGACCCGGAGCTCATCGAAGCTCACGTTGCGGAAGCCGGGATCGTTGACCTCGGGCGAGATCGAGGCGGTGCGGTTGGTGGGACCGAGCGCGCCGGCGACGAAGCGCGGCCGCGAGGAATTCCTGGCGGTGCACTCGTCGGCGGCGGCGCGGGCGAGCTTCGCCGCCTCGAGGTTCAGCTCGTGCACCACGTGCTGCAGGCCGTAGTCGGCCTGCGCGATCGCGGTCGAGTTGAAGGTGTTGGTCTCGATCACGTCGGCGCCCGCCGCGAGGTACTCCGAGTGGATCGTCCGGATGATCGCAGGCTGCGTCAGCACCAGCAGGTCGTTGTTGCCCTTGAGATCGCGCGGATGATCGGCGAAGCGCTCGCCGCGATAGTCCGACTCCGAGAGCCGGTAGCCCTGGATCATGGTGCCGAGCGCGCCGTCGAGGATCAGGATGCGATCCCGGAGCAGGGCTTCGAGTTGTGCGGTGCGATCGGCCATGGATACGGGCGTGGACAGCGTAAGACCCTGATACAAAAGGCGGTAATTCTACGCCAAGTGGCCGGCTGAAGCCGCTTGAGACTATAATTTCCGTCCCGCACACGTGCCCGGAATCCGGAAATGAAGCATTTCGAGCCCAAAGAGGCTTACGAGTTTCTGAAGAAGAATCCGAACTCGGTCTTCATCGATTGCCGCAGCGAGATGGAGTACCTGTTCGTGGGGCATCCGTCGGGCGCCATCCTCGTGCCGTGGAACGACGGCCCGAACTGGGAGGTGAACCCGGATTTCGTCGCGCACGTTAAGAAGGCCGCAAGCGTGGACCGGCCCATCGTCCTGATCTGCCGCAGCGGCAACCGCTCGCTCGATGCCGGCCGCGCGCTCGAGGCGGCAGGCTTCACGAAAGTGTGGAACGTGCTGCACGGCTTCGAGGGCGAGCTCGACGAGCAGCATCACCGTGGCACCAGGACCGGCTGGCGCTACGAAGGCCTGCCGTGGGAGCAGTGTTGAGCGTCCCCCCGCTCATCGCTGCTGCCAGCGGTGCACGATCCAGGACAAGCATCCCAGCGTCAGCAATCCCAGCGCCCCCAGCGCGAGCGTGAATCCGCTGCCGGCAAGGAGCGGCGCGATGAGCGCGGCGGTGAACGCCGCGAAGAGCGCGTGCGTGAAGCCCTGCATCGAGGAAGCGGTGCCGGTGTTCTCCGGAAATAGATCGAGGACCAGCAGCTGCACGCTCGGCGCCGCGAGCGACATGCCGACCGCGTAGGCCGCGTAGGGGAGCACCGTCCACGGCAGCCCCGCCGGATAGAGCGCGTGGTAGCCGACGTTGAACGCCGTCGCGCCGAACATGATGACGTAGCCGATACCCACCGTGCGGCTGCGCGAGGCGCGGCCCGCCATCCGGTGGGACAGGAACGCCCCGAGCATGATGCCCGCGATCCCCGGCACGAACAGCACCGGGAAGTGGTGCTCGGTCAGCCCGAGCAGGCGATAGATGATTGCGGGCGCCGACGAGACGTAGAGAAAGAACCCGCAGAAGTTCAACGCGACCGCCAGCGACAGCAGCCTCAGCCGCGTGCTGCGAGCGAGCGCAAGATAGACCTTCAGCAGCAGCGCCGCAGCAAACGGCTGGCGTTTTTCCAGCGGGTGCGTTTCAGGCAACGCCCACCCGCACACCACGAGCTGCAGCGCGCCGAAAAGCGTGAGAAACACAAAGACCGCGCGCCAGCCGAATGCGCCCTGCAGCGCGCCGCCGATGACCGGCGCGAGCGCGGGCGCGAGCCCGAAGATCATGGTGATGAGCGAGAGCAGGCGCTGCGCCTCGTGGCCCGGATAGCTCTCGCGCACGATGGCGCGACCTACTACCCATCCCACGCCCGCCGACAGGCCCTGCGCCGCGCGGCACCACAGCAGCTGGGGAAAGCTCTG
>DATBMB010000001.1:0-5819 GCA_036555035.1 Burkholderiales bacterium
CATCTCGTTCATACCCTATCCGTTCAGGAAAACCTTTTCCCCGCAAAGCGAATTGCTCGCATACACGAACCATGTCATCGACAGGTTCGGCTTGCGAAAGCATGCACGTACGAACCAGACGGTGACCCGGCTCGCCTTTGACGAGCGCGGATTCCTGTGGCACGTGGAGACCGGGTCAGGCGAGAGGTATACCGCCCGCTTCGTGATCGACACCAGCGGAGTGCTGGCGAACCCGCGCATTCCCGATATCAATGGCGCGGAAACCTTCAAAGGACCGAAATTCCACTCAGGGCGCTGGGACCACTCCGTCGCCCTTGAAGGAAAACGTGTCGGGGTGATCGGCTCGGGATGCTCGGCAGCCCAGATCGTTCCGGCCATTGCCGGCAAGGTATCCCGGTTGACCCTGTTCATGGGCAAGGCGCAGTGGATCATCCCGCGCTCGGACCGGCATTACGGCGCCGTAGAGCGCTTCGTTCGAACGCTGCCGGGCATACGGCACATCATCCGTTGGCTCGTCTTTGTTTTCTATGACATCAGGTTTATCGCCTTCCGCCGCTATCCCGGGATCTCGGGAATCGGTCAGATCATGAAGGGCCATTACCGGAGAAGGCTGAAAAAGCAACTGGACCAGTACATCAAGGACGACAGGTTGCGCCAGCACATGATGCCCGATTACGAGCTGGGCTGCCGGCGGGTCATACCGACGAACACCTATCTCCCCGCGCTGTCCCTTGATAACGTCGATGTGGATATCAGCGGGATTGAATGCATCACGCCCACGGGCGTCAGGACAAAGGATGGCAAGGATATCCCCCTCGACGTCATCGTCTACGCCACGGGATATTTCGCGTATTCGGACATGAAGAAGGCGCTGACGTTTCAGGTCCATGGGCTGGGTGGCCGCAACCTCAACAGCGAATGGGAAAGGGAGGCGGTCTCTTACAAGGGCATTGCCGTTTCCGGCTACCCCAACTATTTCAAGGTGAACGGCCCGAACACCGGCTCCGGGCACAGCTCGCAGATTTCCTATATGGAGGCGGCAACTGATTACATCGTTCAGGCCATTTGCGCCGTGAAACGGGACAAGAGCATCAAAGCCATCGATGCCAGACGCGACCTTCAGGATGCATTCGTCGCCGACATGAGAAGAAAGATGCAAAAGACAGTTTGGCAGTATGCCGCCTGCACCGCGTTCTACAGGAAAAACATGACCGGAGAAGTCACCAGTCTCTCCCCGGAACCGGTGACCGGGTTCATCCTTTCCCGCAAGTGGTTCCGCATGAGCGATTACCATCAGTTGAAGCGCAGGACAGTCGCGCGGGCGCTACCGTTACGACAGACCCCGTGACATTTTGAATCCGCGGCTGGGAAGTCACTGCGCAGCGTGACTTGCATCACGCGTTTCATAGAGCAGTTAATGCTCGGTTAATTCTCGGTGGCTAGCATGCCGGCCATGTTGACCGGGGCTCAGCTCGTACCGACCGACTTGCGCATGGCGGCGCGGCGTCCCGCACGGGCGCGCCTCGAGCCCGTGCACCGCGCGCACCCCGCGCGCGCGGGATTCGAAAACTTCATCGCCGCGCGTTTCGGGCGGGCCTATGGCGCGCGCTTGACCCATTTCCTGCCGCACCTGCTTGGCGTGCGTGACGGGCTTGCCCGCTGGCAGGCGGCCGCGGGCTACGCCGCCGCCGGCGTGCAAACGCTGTTCCTCGAGCAGTATCTCGACCAGCCGATCGAGCTCGCCCTTGCCGCGGCCCTCGGCCGGCCGATTGCCCGCATGGGCATCGTCGAAGTGGGCAACCTCGCCGCGATCTCCGCCGGCATGGGCCGCGCGATCATTCCCCAGCTCGCACGCCACCTGCACCGCCTGGGCTACATCTGGGTGGTGTTCACTGCGACGCACGCGCTGCGCAATTCCTTCCACCGGCTGGGCCTGAGGCCGCTGCCGCTCACCCGTGCCGACCCGGCACGTCTTCCCGACGGCGGCACCAGCTGGGGCACCTACTATGATCAGGATCCGGTCGTGATGGCCGGCAAGATCGCGCTTGGACTGCACGCGGACGAGCGCGGATGACGCCCGGGTCGGAGACGGTCAACGCGCAGTCGCTCGAAGAGCACGTCGAGCGCCTTGCGCGGGTGATCGCCCGTGCGCGCCCACGTGTCCTCGGCCTGCTTGCCGATAACGGCTCCGAGTGGCTGGCCGCCGATCTCGCCGCGGAGCGCGCGGGCGTGCCGCTTGTTCCGCTGCCGGCATTCTTCACATTGGAGCAGGCGCGACACGCGGCCGCGGCAAGCGGGATGGATGCGCTGCTCGGCGAATCGTCCAGGATCGGGCACACCTTCGGATTCGGCTCGCCCGCCGCCATAGAGGGCAGCACGCTCGGCTGGTTCCGGCGCGAAGCGGCTCCGGTCGCGCTTCCCGCGGGGACGGCCAAGATCACCTTTACCTCCGGCACCACCGGAACGCCAAAGGGCGTGTGCCTCGGCGCCGCGCAACAGCGCACCGTCGCGCGTGCGCTCGAGCAGGCGACGCGTCCGCTCGGCCTTTCGCGCCATCTCTGCCTGCTGCCGCTGCCGATCCTGCTCGAGAACGTTGCCGGCGCCCGCACCGCGCTGCTTTCAGGCGAGCAATGCGTCGTGCCCCCGCTCGCCGCGGTCGGCATGAGCGGCGCGACCGGCTTCGACCCCGTTGCCTGCCTCGCGGCAATCGAGCGCTGGCGGGCCGAGAGCGTGATCCTGTTGCCGCAGATGCTGCTCGAGCTCACCGCGGCGCTGGAAGCGGGCGCACCCCGCCCGCCGCGCCTGCGCTTCGCCGCGGTGGGCGGGGCCAAGATCGCTCCGGCCCTGCTCGAGCGGGCGCGCGCCGCGGGCCTGCCGGCCTTCGAAGGCTATGGCCTGACGGAGTGCGCGTCCGTCGTGTCGTTGAACCTCCCGGGCGCGGATCGCCCGGGGAGCGTCGGCCGACCGCTCCCGCACACCCGAGTGCGTATCGCCGCGGACGGGGAGATCCTCGTTTCCGGCAGCCGCTGTCTCGGTTACCTGGACGGCGGCGCGGACGGGCCAGCCGACGAATGGCTGCCCACCGGCGACAGTGGGCGCATCGATGCCGACGGCTTCCTGCACGTCGAGGGAAGGCGCAAGCACGTGCTCATCACCTCGTTCGGGCGCAACGTCGCGCCCGAGTGGCCGGAAGCCGAGCTTGCCGCCGGAGAGGCGATCGCGCAGGCCGCGGTCTTCGGCGAAGGGCGGCCGCGCCTGTGCGCCGTGATCGTGCCCCGCCTTTCCGCCGCGACCGATGCCGCGATCGAAGCCGAAGTGCGACGTGCCAATGGGCGTCTGCCCGACTACGCGCAAGTTGCGTTCTGGATGCGCGCGGAGGCGCCGTTCAGCGCGGCGAGCGGGCTGGCGACCGCAAACGGCCGCGTCCGCCGCGATGCCGTGTGGTCGCGCTATGGCGGGCGCCTCGAGGCGCTCTACCCTGCCCAAGCGACCGGCCCAATGTCCAACGCCATGCCGTTTTTCGAGGAGCTGCACCGCCGCACCGCCGCCGAACGGGAAAGCCTCTTCGCGATCCCCGTGATCCAGGATTGCCTCGCCGGCCGGGTGACGCGGGAGCAGTACCTTGCGTTCCTCACGCAGGCCTACCACCACGTGAAGCACACCGTGCCGCTGCTCATGGCCTGCGGCGCGCGCCTGCCGGACACTCACGCCTGGCTGCTTGGCCCCATCACTCAATACATAGCGGAGGAGTCCGGACACGAGGAGTGGATTCTCAATGACATCGCGGCCGCCGGCGGAGATGTCAATGCTGTGCGGACGTCCTCTCCCGGCCGGGCCGCGGAGCTTCTCGTTGCGTACGTATACGACTACATCGCCCGTCGCAATCCGCTGGGCTTCTTCGGCATGGTCCACGTCCTCGAAGGCACGAGCCAGGCGCTCGCCACGCGCGCCGCGCAGGTCATGCGGGAAAGCCTCGGCCTTCCGCCGGAGGCCTTCACCTACCTCGCGTCCCACGGCACGCTTGACCAGGAGCACGTGCGCTTCTTTGCCGGGTTGATGAACCGGCTCGACGCGCCCGCGGACCGCGAAGCCGTGACTCACGTTGCGCGCACCGTTTTCCGCCTCTACGGCGACATATTCCGGGACTTGCCGCAACGCAGTACGGCATCCCGGGAACGGGTGGCCGCATGAGCCCCCGGCGCTACCGCGCCGTGCTCACGGGCGCCACCGGCGGCATCGGGCGGTCGATGGCGCTGCGTCTCGGGCCGCTGTGCGAGTCGCTGCTCCTCGTCGCCCGCGATGGCGCGGCGCTCGCCGTGCTCGCGCGTGGGATCGAGGCCGCCGGCGGGCGTGCGCGCGCGGTGCCGGCGGACCTGACTACGCCGGCCGGGCGGGAAGCGGTGCTGCGCGCCGCAACTGAAACGCGCGGCGGCATCGACCTGCTCGTCAACAACGCGGGCACGGGCGGCTTTGCCTGGCTTGCCGACCAGGACGACGCGGCCCTGGAACGAATCATGCGCATCAATGTGCTCGCGCCCATACAGCTCACCCGCGGGCTGCTGCCGCTCATGCTGGCGCAGCCGGCGGCCCGCATCGTCAATGTCGGCTCGATTTTCGGCTACCTCGGTTACCCCGGCCACGCAGCCTACAGCGCGAGCAAGTTCGCGCTGCGCGGCTTCAGCGAGGCGCTGCGCAGGGAGCTCGCCGACGGTCCGGTGCAGGTCACTTACTTCGCGCCGCGCGCAACGCGCACGGCAATGAACGGCGCTGCGATGTGTGCGCTCAACGCCGAGCTCGGCGTCGCCATGGATACGCCCGAGACGGTGGCCAGCGCACTGATCGCTTTGCTGAAAAATCCCGTGCAAGAGCGTCCTCTCGGCATGCCCGAGCGGCTCTTCGCCCGCCTCAACCAGATCGTGCCCTGGCTGGTGGACCGCGCGTTGCGGCGCCAGCTTCCGGTCATCCGGCGCCATGCGCGCGACACAACCCCCGTAACCACATCACAAGGAGTACGTCCATGAACATGCGAACCAAGGCACTACTGGCCCTCACCTGCGCCGCGCTGGTCGCGGCTGCGCCGGCACGCGCCGGCGTCGAGGATGAGGTACGCGTTCTGCAGCAGGAATGGGAGAGAATCAAGTACCACAAGCCGGCCGCCGAGCAGGAAAAGGCCTACCAGACGCTCATCTCGACCGCCGCGGGCGTGCGCTCGAAGTACGCCGACCGCGCCGAGCCCGAGATCTGGTACGGGATCATCGTTGCGAGCTATGCCGGCGCCAAGGGAGGGTTCGGCGCGCTGTCGCTCGCCAAGGACGCAAAGGCTGCGCTGGAGCACGCCCTGCAGCTCGACCCCAAGGCGCTCTCAGGCTCGGCTTACACCAGCCTGGGATCGCTCTACTACCAGGTGCCGGGTTGGCCGCTCGGCTTCGGCAACGACGGCAAGGCCCGCGAGCTGCTGGACAAGGCGCTCGTGCTGAACCCCGACGGCATCGACCCCAACTTCTTTCTCGGCGATTTCCTGTACCGGCAGCGCGACTACGACGGCGCCCGCAAGGCGCTGGAGCGCGCGATGAAGGCGCCCGCGCGCCCGGACCGGCCGCTCGCCGACGAAGGCCGGCGCGCGGAGATCAAGGAACTGCTGGCGAAGATTGCCGGCCGGTAGGCGCCGGCCGCCGGCCGTTGTGGAGCGGCCGGTGCCGGAGTATTCTCGCGCCGACGTGCGCATACTCCTGGTCGAAGACGACGAGCTGCTCGGCGCTGGCATCCGCGACGCGCTGGAACGCTCGCGCTTCACGCTGGAATGGGTGACCGACGGGCGT
>DATBMB010000041.1:0-10580 GCA_036555035.1 Burkholderiales bacterium
GTCGACGAACGCGTGCACGGGCATCAGCTCCACCGTGGTGATGCCGAGCCGCCTGAGATACTCGATCACCGGCACCGACGCCAGGCCCGAGTAGGTCCCGCGCAATGGCGGCGGGAGCTCCGGGTGCTGCATGGTAAAGCCCTTCACGTGCAGCTCGTAGATCACGGTGTCGTGCCAGGGAATTTCGGGCCGCCGGTCGTCGCCCCAGGTGAACGCCGGATCGACGACCCGGCATTTGGGCATGCCCGGCGCGGAGTCGCGGCGGTCGAACGAGAGATCGGCGCGGGCGTGCCCGACGCGGTAGCCGAAATTCGCATCGCTCCAGCTGATGGAACCGGTCAACGCCTTGGCGTAGGGGTCGAGCAGCAGCTTGTGGGGATTGAAGCGGTGACCCTCTTCCGGCCGGTACGGTCCGTAGACGCGATAGCCGTAGAGCATTCCCGGCCGCGCTTCCGGAAGATAGCAATGCCAGACCTGGTCGGTGCGTTCCGGAAAAGCGATGCGCTGGATCTCGCGCCGGCCGCGGTCGTCGAAGATGCAGATCTCGGCCTTCTCCGCGTGCTCGGAGAACAGTGCGAAGTTGACGCCGCCGCCGTCCCACGTCGCGCCGCGCGGATAGGGCCGGCCGGGCCAGACCGCGGTGATCGGCCGGGTCACCGCGGTCCCCTGCTACTTCCCGCCCGAGTTCCGGCGGGGCCACCAGCGCTCGAGGAGCTCCGCGGCCCAGTCGCGACCGCCGATTCCGAAGGCGAGCGCGAGCGCGAGCACGATGCCGCCGAGGATGATGAGGAAGCTGTGCCGGATGGTCGCACCGCCGATGCCCATCTGCTCGAGCGAAATCAGCACCACGAACACGATGATCGCGTACTGCGCGATCTTGCCGAGCAGTTCGCCATCCTGGATGCCCACGTTCCTGCAGTAGGTCGCCACCGTCCCCCCGGTGAAGGCCGCGAAGTAGGCGCCGAACGCGAGAATCACGAGCGCGACGAGAACCTTCGGCACGAAGACCACGACCTGGCCGAGCAGATCCGTGATGTAGGTGAGCCCGACGCTGTTGCACGCGATGACGAGCGCCGCGAAGACCACGAGCCAGTACACCAGCACCCCGAAAATATCGGTGGTGTCGTTCTCGATGCCGCCCTGCTTGAGAAAGCCGTCCATGCCGGCGCGCTCGGTCAGCACGTTGAAATTGATCGCGCGCAGGCCCTTGACGACGGCGAACTTGACGAGCTTCGCGGCCAGCCATCCGGCGATGAGCACCGCCACGGCGAGCGCAAGCCGGGGCAAAAATGCCCCGACCTGGGTGAGAAACGCACGCATCGGCTCCAGATACACGTCCACACTTTCCATATCAGCCTCCTCTCGCAGGGTACACTTCGCTCCCCTTCATGGCCCCGGTGCCGGCCGCGTCAGCTCGTGGATCCCCTGCAGCGGAACGTGGACCCAGCCCGGGCGGTTGTTGATCTCGTAGCGCAGCTCGTAGAGCGCCTTCTCGAGCTCGAAGAGCTCGAGCAGCGCGCGCGTCTCGGCGAACGAGCCGTAGATGCCGGTCCCGCGCGTCGCCTCCTCGTAGCCTTCGAGGAAGGTCTGGCGCGCGCTGTCGCGCCACTCCAGGGCGAGCGCGGCAAGCCGCTCGTTGTCCTGGGGAGCCGGTGTTACGGCGCGCAGCGCCGTCCAGCGCGCGTAGTCGAGGGAGCGCAACATGCCCGCGACGTCGCGCAGCGGCGAGTGCTTCGCGCGCCGCTCGGCCAGCGGTCGCGCCGGCTCGCCCTCGAAATCGATGATCCGGAAGTCGTTCTTCGCCAGCAGCACCTGGCCCAGATGGTAGTCGCCGTGGTAGCGGATCTTCAGCGCCGGGCCCGGGCTCACTGCGCAGGAATCGATGCGCGCGGCGAGCTGCTTGCGCTGCGCGAGCAGCGCCGTGGCAGCTTCCCGAGCGGGCAGCACCAACTCGCTGAGGTTCTTTTCGAGCAGCTGGAGCGTCGCCGCCGCCTCCTCCTGCACGCGCCGCTTCCACGCGGCGATGTCCTCGGCGGTGACCGGCTCCGGGTCGAAAGCGGGGTTGCCCGCCGCCCGCGCGAAGGCCGCGTGCAGCTCGCCCGTGCGGGTCCCCAGCACGCGCGTGAGCGCGAGGTAGGCGCCGTGCACGTCCTGCGGAGCGGTTTCGGTGGCCGCGCGCGGCTGGTCGAAGAAGCGCCCGAGGTACTCGAGCGTGTAGGTCCAGCCGTCGCCCTGGTTGGAGACGTAAGCCTCGAGCAGCCCGAGCGTCATGGTCGTCCCGTCCGGGGCGAGATATTCGATCGCGCCCGCGACCGGCACGCAGTTCGCGAACCGCGCCTGCTCGGTCAGAAAGAGCCCGACCTCGTACTCGGGGTTTACTCCCGGCCGGATGCGGCGGTAGCCCTTGAGGAACAACCGCTCACCCAGCGTCACCACGGTGTTGGTGCTCTGCGCCTGCGGCCGCCCGACCGGCAGGCTCATGTAGTCCTCCCCCGCCAGGGCGGCGAACGCGCTCGTCGGTGAAAAGCGCACCTTGCCCTGCGCGGTCGCGATCTCGCGGCCCGCGCCGATCGCCTCGATCACCGCCCGGCAGAAATCCTCGTCGGCCAGCGCGTCGGCGATCACCCCGACGCGCGCCTGCTGGCGCGCCTTGGCGACCACGGCCGGCCCGAGCGCGCGCACGCGCTCCTCCTCGCGGTCCTCCCACGCGAGCGAGAGCGGCACGAAATAGATCGCGCCCTCGACGTCCAGCAGCGCCAGCATGCAGCTTGCGCGGCCGGCCTCCCACAGCGCCCAGTCCGCGAGCTTTGCGCGCTTCACCGGCTCGCCCTTCGCCGCGTACCAGCGCTGCGCCTCGATGTAGCGCGCCAGCACCTCGGTCTCGAAGTGCTCGCAGGTCTTCAGCGCCATGCCGATGCGCCACGGCACCACGCGGTCGCGGAAGAAGCTCGACCAGCCGTCGAACAGCACAACCGTCGGCCGCTCCTCTGGCGGCAGCACCTGGGCGTGCCAGTCCGGCGCGGCGACATCGGTGGCAAGTCGGAACCAATAGAAGCCGCAGGACGGCAGCGTCAGCAGGTAAAAGCGATCGCCGATCGGCGGAAACGGCGTGCGCCCCAGCAGCTCCACCGGGATGCGGCCGCTGAAGCGCTTGAGATCGAGCTCGACCGGCTGGGCGGAGCGCCCGAGGTTCGCCACGCACAGGATCGCTTCCTCGCCGTACTCGCGCACGTAGGCGAGCACCTTGCGGTTGCCGGGCTTGAGGAAAGTCAGCTTGCCGCGGCCGAAGGCGTGGCTGTGCTTTCGCACCGCGAGCAGCCGCCGCATCCAGTTGAGCAGCGAATTGGGCTCGCGCGACTGCGCCTCGACGTTGACCGCCTCGTAGCCGTAGATCGCGTCCATGATCGGTGGCAGGAACAGCCGCTGGGGATCGGCGCGCGAGAATCCGGCGTTGCGGTCCGGGCTCCATTGCATGGGCGTGCGCACGCCGTTGCGGTCGCCGAGGTAGATGTTGTCGCCCATGCCGATCTCATCGCCGTAGTAGATGATCGGGGAGCCGGGCATCGAGAGCAGCAGGCTGTTCATGAGCTTGATGCGGTCGAAATCGTTCTCGAAGAGAGGCGCAAGCCGCCGGCGGATGCCGAGGTTGATCCGCGCGCGGGGATCGGCGGCATACATCTGGTACATGTAGTCGCGCTCCTTGCCCGTCACCATCTCGAGGGTGAGCTCGTCGTGGTTCCGGAGAAAGATCGCCCACTGGCAGGCCTCCGGAATCTCCGGGGTTTGCTGCATGATCTCGACCACGGGGTGGCGGTCTTCCTGCGCGATCGCCATGTACATGCGGGGCATCAGTGGAAAGTGATAGGCCATGTGGCACTCGTCGCCCTCGCCGAAGTACTCGCGGACGTCCTCGGGCCACTGGTTGGCTTCGGCGAGCAGGAGCTTCCCGGCATGACGGACGTCGAGCTCGGCGCGGATCTTCTTGATCACCGCGTGCGTCTCGGGCAGGTTCTCGTTCGAGGTGCCCTCGCGCTCGACCAGGTAGGGAATGGCGTCGAGGCGGAACCCGTCGACGCCAATCTCGCACCAATATTCCATGGCCTTCAGGACCGCCTCGAGCACCTTCGGATTGTCGAAGTTGAGATCCGGCTGGTGGCTGAAAAAGCGGTGCCAGAAGTACTGCTTGGCCACCGGGTCCCACGCCCAGTTCGAGGACTCGGTGTCGGTAAAGATGATGCGCGTGCCCTGGTACTTGCTCTCATCGTCGCTCCAGACGTAGAAGGCACGCTCGGGCGAGCCCTTGGGCGCGCGCCGCGCCGCCTGGAACCAGGGATGCGCGTCCGACGTGTGGTTCACGATCAGCTCCGTGATGACGCGCAGGCTGCGCTTGTGCGCCTCCTCCACGAAGCGGCGAAAATCCTCCGTCGTACCGTAGTGCGGGTGCACGTCGTGGTAGCCGGAGACGTCGTATCCGTCGTCCTTCAACGGCGAGGGATAGAAGGGCAGCAGCCAGATCGTATTGACCCCGAGCTGCTCGATGTAGTCTAGCTTCTCGGTCAGCCCGCGGAAGTCGCCGAGGCCGTCCCCGTTCGAGTCGAAGAACGCCTTGACGTGCAGCTGGTAGATGACCGCGTCCTTGTACCAGAGCGGATCGTCGGCCGTGCCCGTGGCGGTGGCGGGCGGACTCTGGGTCGTGGGCACGTCCATCACGGCTCTCGCGCGGTCACATGAAGTAGTCGAAGTCCTGCTCGCGGTGCACGCGCCGGCGCACGCGGAAGACATGGGCCGGCACCCGCGCCGGATCGAGCTGCACGAAGTTCCGCGGCCCGGTCCAGAGGAAGTGCGCGCCGGTGAGGAGATCGTGCATCTGGTACTGCGCGCCGGGCTCGATGCCGAGCGCCGCGAGGTCGAGATCCACCCAGCCCGAGTGCGTGTGGTGCGGATCGAGGTTCACGATGCACACGATCGCGTTCGCGAGATCCTCGGTGGTCTTGGCGTAGGCGATCAACTGCTCGTTGTCCGTTTCGAAGAACCTCAATCGCCAGTCGGCGTGCAGCGCCGGGTTCTCGCGCCGGATGCGGTTCACCCGCGCGACGAAGGGCCGCAGGCTGTCGGCACGGTCGAGGTCCCAGTGGCGCAATTGATACTTCTCCGAGTCGCGGTATTCCTCGCTCCCGGGCTCGCGCGCGACGTGCTCCATCAGCTCGAAGGCCGGGCCATAGATACCGTAGCTCGCCGCGAGAGTCGCCGCAAGCACGAGGCGCGCCATGAACGCCGGCCGGCCGCCGAACTGAAGCGCTTCGGTGAGAATATCGGGCGTGTTGGGCCAGATGTTGGGGCGGTAATACTCGCGGCCCGGGCCGTGCGCGAGCTCCGTGAAATACTCGGTCAGCTCGCGCTTGGTGTTGCGCCACGCGAAGTAGGTGTAGGACTGGTTGAAGCCCAGCTTGGCGAGCCGGTGCATCACCTTCGGGCGCGTGAAAGCCTCGGAGAGCAGGATCACGTCGGGATGCTCGCGGCGGATCTCCGCGACCGCCCACTCCCAGAACGCGAATGTCTTGGTGTGGGGATTGTCCACGCGGAAGATGAGCACGCCCTCGCCGATCCAGAAATCGAAGACGCTCTTCAGCTCCGCCCACAGCGCCCGCCAGTCTTCCGAATCGAAGTTGAACGGATAGATGTCCTCGTATTTCTTGGGCGGGTTCTCGGCATACTGGATGCTCCCATCCGGGCGCCAGCGGAACCACTTGGGATGGCTCTTCACATACGGGTGGTCCGGCGCGCACTGGTAGGCGATGTCGAGCGCGATCTCGATGCCGCGGCGCTGCGCGGCCGCGACCAGGCTGCGAAAGTCCTCACGGGTGCCGAGCTGGGGATGAATGGCCTTGTGCCCGCCCTCGGCCGCGCCGATTGCCCACGGGCTGCCGACGTCGTCCGCCGCAGCGGAGAGGACGTTGTTCTTGCCCTTCCTCTTCTCGCGCCCGATCGGGTGGATCGGCGGCAGGTAAAGCACGTCGAAGCCGAGCTCGGCGACGTAGGCGAGGCGCTTCTCGACGTCCTTGAACGTGCCGTGGCGGCCCGGGGCATCTGATGCGGAGCGTGGAAAGAGCTCATACCAGGACGAGAAACGCGCGCGCTCGCGATCCACGACCAGCGGCATTTCCACCGCCCACTGGGTAGCCAGCGCTCGGTCCGGATAGCGCATGGCGATCTCCGCCAGCGCGCTGTCAAGACCGGCTGACCGTGTCGCCTCCACCCCCTGCGCGGCGCGCAGGCGGACAGCCCACTCCTTCAGACGCTTCGCGTCCTCGCCGCGCGCGCGGGTTGTGGCCTCCTCGATCAAATGGGCACCCACCTGGGCCGCGATCCGAAGGTCCTCCGCGTCTTCCCGGCGCGAGAATTCATCGCGCCACGAGTGGAAGTGGTCGACCCACGCGGTGACCGTGTAGCGATAGCGGCCGACTCTCTCGGCGGGAAAGCTCGCGCGCCAGACGTCGTTGCCGAGCGGGGTCATCTCGACCTCGCTCCACTCCGGGTTGTCGTCGGCGCGCCAGCGCAGCATTGCCCGCAGCAGGTCATGGCCGTCGGCAAAGCAATGCGCCTCGACCTCGACGCGCTCGCCCGCGACGCGCTTGATCGCGTAGCGCCCGCCATCGATCGCCGGCTGAACCGCGTCGATAATTGCCCGCACCCGTCCTTCCGGGGTGACGGGGGGGAGGCTCGCCTCAGCCATCGGCCTCGCTCCTGAAGAAAACCGCGGACAGAGGCGGCAACATCACGGTCAGCGAGTACGGGCGGCCGTGCGCCGCAACGGGCGCGGCTTCGACACCCCCGAAGTTCCCCCAGCCGGCGCCGCCGTAGTGCTTTGCGTCGCTGTTGAGCAGCTCCGTCCAGCGGCCGGCGCGCGGCACGCCAATCACGTAGTTGGCGCGGGACACCGGGGTGAAGTTGCACGCGATGAGCACGAGCGGGCCGCCCCCGCGCGGCCTACGCAGGAACGTGAGCACGCTGTTTTCGGCGTCGTTTGCGTCGATCCACTCGAATCCTTCGTGCGTGAAGTCCGCCTGCCACAGCGCGGGCTCCGCGCGATAGCAGCGGTTGAGATCGCCGACCCAGTTCTGCACGCCGCTGTGCTCGGAGTGCGCGGTGACCCACCATTCGAGCTCGCCCTCGTGCGTCCACTCGCGGCGCTGGCCGAATTCCCCGCCCATGAAAAGGAGCTTCTTGCCCGGGTGCCCCCACATGTAGCCATAGAGTGCGCGCAACCCGGCGAACTGCTGCCAGCTGTCGCCGGGCATCTTCCCGACGAGCGAGCCCTTGCCGTAGACGACCTCGTCGTGCGAGAGCGGCAGCAAGAAGTTCTCGTTGAACGCGTAGATGAGGGAGAAGGTGAGGCGCCCGTGGTGGTACTTGCGGTGGACGGGATCCTCGCGCAGATAGGCGAGCGTATCGTGCATCCAGCCCATGTTCCACTTCAATCCGAAGCCGAGGCCGCCGAGATAGGTCGGGCGCGAAACCATCGGCCAAGCGGTGGACTCCTCCGCCACCGTGAACGCGTCGGGATGATCCCGGTAGACCGCTTCGTTCAGCGTCCGCAGAAATTGAATCGCCTCGAGATTCTCGCGGCCGCCGTAGCGGTTCGGGATCCATTCGCCTTCCTTGCGGGCATAGTCGAGGTAGAGCATGGAGGCCACGGCATCCACGCGCAGGCCGTCGATATGATAGCGGTCGAGCCAGAACAGCGCCGAGGACATCAGGATCGCGCGCACTTCGTGCCGGCCGTAGTTGAAGATGCTCGAGTGCCACTCCGGGTGGTAGCCCTGCCTCGGGTCCGCGTGCTCGAATAGGTGCGTGCCGTCAAAGCGAGCCAGCCCGTGCGGATCATCGGGAAAGTGCGAGGGCACCCAGTCGAGGATTACGCCGATTCCGCGCTGGTGCAGGTAGTCCACCAGATACATGAAGTCCTGCGGCGTGCCGTAGCGCGCCGTCGGCGCGAAGTATCCCGTAGTCTGGTAGCCCCAGGAGCCGTAGAACGGGTGCTCGGTGATCGGCATCAGCTCGACGTGCGTGAAGCCGGTCTTCTCGACGTAGTCCGCGAGCTCGTGCGCGAGCTCGCGGTAGCCGAGGAAGCGCCCGTCTTTCCGTTTCCACGATCCCGCGTGCACTTCGTAGATTGCCATCGGCGCATCGAGCGCGTTCTTCCTGCCGCGCGCCGCCATCCACTGGGCATCGCCCCACTCGTAGTCGAGGGACCCGGTGCGGGAAGCGGTGGACGGCGGGCACTCCGTGCAGAACGCAAACGGATCCGCCTTCTCGATGGCGCCGCCCGCCTCCGGCGTGATGCGGAACTTGTAGCACGTGCCGTCTGCGACCCCGGCGGCAAATCCTTCCCAGATGCCGGAGCCGTCGCGCCTCACCCCTAGCGGGTGCGCAGCGGCGTCCCAGCCGTTGAAGTCGCCGATCACCGAGACCGCGCGCGCGCCCGGCGCCCACACCGCGAAGTGAAAACCCGCGACGCCGCCCGCAACCGCGCGCCGCGCGCCCAGCTTCTCGTAGAGGCGGGTGTGCGTGCCTTCCTTAAAGAGATAGACGTCGTGCGCGGTGAGCGGCGTCACCGCTTTGCGCGGGATACGGCTCCGCGCGCCGCTACGGCCTGGCGCCGGCTCGGGATTCGTCGTTTGGCGTGCGGGCATCGCCCTCGGCCTGCGATGCTGCAGGAATGGTGTTCTCCTTCTTGTTATTGATGTGTCTCGCAACGCCGCGAAAAGTTCCCCGCTCGTGCTGCGTCGCAGCGCAGCCATACGCATTGCGCACAATTATGACACCGGGGTTGGATTCGCTACAAATCAATCCGCGCGCGCGACCACGATGACGTGCACGCGGTAGGGGCCGTGGGCGCCGACCGTCACCGTCTGCTCGATGTCGGCGGTGCGCGAGGGGCCGGAGATGAAGTTGACCGAGCGCGGGAGCCTCCCCAGCTCATCGCGGGCGAGCTGCCAGGCCTCCTCCATGCCGCGCACGATGCGTGATTTCCTGACCACGGCAATGTGGGTCTCCGGCAGCAGGCTCACCGTGGCAGGCGTCTCGCGGCCCGATACCGTCATCAGGGTGCCGGTTTCCGCGATGGCGCAGAACGCCCCCGTGATGCCGACGAGGTCGGTGTCGCGCGCTTCGCGCGCTTCGATTTGAATCCCGGCGCCGCTCCAGTCGAGCGCGCTCAACTCCTGCCAGCACACGGCCGCGCGCGGCAATCCGGACGCCTCGAGATAGCGCGCGACGGCGGCCGGAACTGCAGCGAGCGTTTCGACTTCGTCCACCGTGCTCGACAGGCCGAGTGCGCGCTCGCGGAAGCGGGCAAGCGGCTCCCATTCCAGCCGGGGGCGCGCGTTCACGGGATGCGCTCCGATGTGCGCGCGCACCGCCGAGCGCTCGGCGTCGGTCGGAACCGGTCCCTTGCCCTGCCGCGCGCGGATGCGCGCCAGGATGCTTTCACGCGAGGGCATCCGTCCGCCTTGGCGTCAGCCCAGGGTCGGCATGTTGAGCCCCGGCGCCGGCGTATCCTGGTGCGGCCAGCGGCTCGTCACGACCTTCGTGCGGGTGTAGAACTTGACGCCCTCCATGCCGTGCACGTGGAGGTCGCCGAAGAGCGAGCTTTTCCAGCCGCCGAACGAATAGAACGCGACCGGCACCGGGATCGGCACGTTCACGCCGACCATGCCGACCTGGATCTCGTTCTCGAAGCGCCGCGCCGCGCCGCCGGACTCGGTGAAGATCGCCGTGCCGTTGGCGTAGGGGTTGCGATTGACGAGCGCGATCGCGTCCTCCAGGGTGCTTGCCCGCAGCACGACGAGCACCGGGCCGAAGATTTCGTCCTTGTAGATTCGCATGTCGGGCGTCACGCCGTCGAAGAGCGTCGTGCCGAGAAAATAGCCGCTCTCGAACCCGCGGACCTTGTGGCCGCGGCCGTCGAGGACGAGCTTCGCGCCTTCCTTCACGCCCTGGTCGATGTAGCCCGCGACCTTGTCGCGGTGCTGGGCAGAGACGAGCGGGCCCATCTCCACGCCCTCCTTGTCGCCCGGCCCGACCACGATCGCCTCCGCCTTCTTCCTGAGCAGCGTCACGAGGGCATCGCCGGCCGCGCCCACCGCGACCACCGCGGAGATCGCCATGCAGCGCTCGCCGGCCGAGCCGTAGGCCGCCCCGATCAGGGCGTCGGCCGTGAAATCGAGATCGGCGTCCGGCAGCACGACGGCGTGGTTCTTGGCCCCGCCCAACGCCTGCACCCGCTTGTGGTTCTTCGCGCAGGTCTCGTAGATGTGCTTTGCGATCGGCGTCGAGCCGACAAACGACACGGCGTGGATTCCCGGGTGCTCGAGGATTGCGTCCACGGCTTCCTTGTCCCCGTGCACGACATTCAATACGCCGTCGGGCAGGCCCGCCTCCTTGAAGAGCTCCGCCATCCGCACCGAGGCCGAGGGCACCTTCTCCGAGGGCTTGAGCACGAACGTGTTGCCGCAGGCGATCGCCACCGGGAACATCCACAGCGGCACCATCACGGGGAAATTGAACGGCGTGATGCC
>DATBMB010000074.1:0-11975 GCA_036555035.1 Burkholderiales bacterium
GGCGCCCCGACTTGTGCCGGGTAGGCCGGGATACCCTTATCCATCTCGGCCCCGAAGTCGAGCAGCGAGGGCCGGTGGATGCGGTCGGGGAAACGCACGCCGGGAATCCTCGCGAAGAGGGGAGCGCTCGACTCCGCGATCACCGCCGTTCCGTCCGCGATGCGCGGGAACGCGCTCGCGGGCGGCTCGACGCCCTCGCTCACCCAGTGGTCTACGTTGTCGAGCGCGGCCCGCAGCAGGGGCGCGTAGTCCACCACGTTGAAGCGTTGCAGCCCGCGGCCGCCGGTATTGGGATCGGCCGGCGGCGGGGGAATCGCACCCGGCGTGTGCTGCGTGCCTGCGAGGAGATAGGTCCGCATGAATTCCGGCGGCTCGATGTCCCGGCGGCCCTCGGCGTCGGTGTGGATGAGCGAGGCATCGCCGCGCCAGTACTCGGCGGATGTGTTGATGGCGAGGATGCGCGGTACACGACCCCGCTTCCGGAGGCGGGCGAGATTCTCGCCGTCGCTGAAGGGCGCGAGGCTGCCGACCGCCTCCACGGCGTTGAGCGAGGGCTGGCCGAAGCGCAGGTTGAATTCCCCGCGGCGCGCGCCCGCGACGTGCGGGATCACCGCGTCGAACACCATGCGCCCCTGCTCGTCCTCGTCGAGGCCCAGGTGCAGCATGTGGCGCAGGAAGCGCCCGCTCTGGGAGAGGCCGAAGAGAACCGCGTGCTCGATCGCCCCCGCGCACGGGTTGCCGCTTGCGGCGGGCGCCCAGCGCAGCCAGGCCGCGGTGTCGCGCACCGCGAGAAACCCCGTGCCCACGACCGGCGGATCCGCGGAGCGGTAGACGACGTCGTAGATGGCTCCAGGGGTAAAGCCGCCCTTCATCTCGATGTGGCTCGGATCAGGGAAGCGCCATGCCGGGCGCGGCACTTCGACGACCGGCGCGGCGGCGTGCTCGCGGACGGTGACGCGCGCCTCGGGATCCGCGAGATCGAGCGCCGGGTACGGAATATGGTAGCGGTCGGCGAGCGGCAGCTTCTCGACGCGGCTGTTGGGCCGCAGCTCGCAGCGGACAAATCCGGTGACGCCGCGCGCGCGCGGCGCATCGAGCGCCATGAGCCCGTCGCGGCGCGGCACGTCGTGCTGCCAGCCGATCCATGCCACCGAGTATCCGCGGCGCATGAGAAACCCGTTGCCGAAATCCACGGGTTCCGACGGGTCCGGCACGCGCGGCGTGCTGTTGAAGATGCCGAGTGCGACTTTGCGCCCGCGGTTGGCGACGTCCAGCAGGAGCCGGCCGTTGCCCTTGCGCAAATCGGCGGGCTTGAGAAGATAGAAGTCCGCGGAGAACTCGACGCGCCCGGCCGCGTTCCGCGGCGCGAGCGCCAGGTCGGTAATGCCCCGATGCAGGGGGTGGCCGGGATCGGCGGCGAAACGGAGGGTCCCGGCGATTTTCTCGTAGGCGCCGGTCGAGCCGAAGGGCTTGCCGCCGAGCACAGACTCCCGCCGCTGGACTTCCAGGCCCGTAACGGCCTCGCCCGTCCTGGCCCTCAACGTGGTGGCGGCTCCTCCCTCGGCGTGCATGGCGTCCCCCGCAGTCGTGTAGACTGGATTGTATTCCTCGGATGGCGGCAATGGACCTCAATCCGCTCGCGCGCGTTACCACGCTCGCGTTCGATATCTTCGGAACGGTGCTGGACCTGACCGGCAGCATCACGCCGCCGACACGCCGGTTCTTGCAGGGGAAGGGCGCCAAGGTGAGCGCGGAGGCATTCTGGGACCAGTGGCGCTCGCGCCAGAGAATCGAGCAGTACCAGGACAGCCTCATGCAGCTCGGCCACAGTGGCTATCTCGAGACCTGCCGCAGGGCGTTCGTGTATTGTCTGCGGGTGAACGGCATAGCGTTCACGGACGCGGAGGTGCGGGGCGTCATGCAGGCGTGGCAGGAGCTCTCCCCGCATCCCGATTGCGCCGAGGGGCTGCGCCGGCTCAAGTCGCGCTTCAAGCTCGTCGCGCTGTCGAATGGCGAGCAGCATTATCTCGAGCACCTCGAGAAAGCGCGCATGCGCTTTGATTTCGATGCCCTCATCTCGGTGCAGAAGGCCGGCGTGTTCAAGCCCCATCCCGCGGTCTACCGCACCGGCGCGACGCTGCTCGGCCTGGAGCCGCACCAGATCATGATGGTCGCCGCGCACGCCTTCGACATCATGGGCGCGCGCGCCTGCGGCTATCGCGGCGCCTATGTCAACCGTTACCGCCTGCCGTACGAGGAATCGCCGCACCGGCCGGACCTCGAAGTGCGGGATTTTGTGGAGCTTGCCGGCGCGCTGGGAACGTGAACACCCTCCCACCACCCCGACCCCAAATGGCACCCCGCCCGTCCCGCCGCGCTGCATCGCGGCGGTCGTTCGCCGGCTCGAATGTGCGCAGGCGCATTCTTCGAAACCCCGGCTCACCCTCGGGCAGGAGGGGAGCACTCTGAAAGGCTGACCATGTATCCGAGCACACAGCTTTATATCAACGGCGCTTGGGGCCCGGGCGCAGCGGGCCGCACGCTGCCTGTCGTCAATCCCGCGACCGGCAGCGCGATCGGCGCCGTCGCCTACGCCGAGCGCGCCGACCTTGACCGCGCGCTCGAGGCGGCGGAGCAGGGCTTCAAGGCGTGGCGCAAGGTGTCGGCGTTCGAGCGCTCGAAGCTCATGCGCAAGGCTGCGAACCTGTTCCGCGAGCGCGCGGATGCGGTCGCGGCAATGCTCACGATGGAGCAGGGCAAGCCGCTCGCGGAGGCGAAGCAGGAAGTGCTCGCCGGCGCGGACATCATCGACTGGTTCGCCGAGGAGGGCCGCCGCGCCTACGGGCGCGTGATCCCGGCGCGCTCGGAAGGCGTGTATCAGCTGGTGATCAAGGAGCCCGTGGGGCCGGTGGCGGCCTTCACGCCGTGGAACTTCCCGATCAACCAGGTGGTGCGCAAGCTCTCGGGGGCGCTTGCCGCGGGCTGCTCGATCATCGTCAAGGCGCCGGAGGAGACCCCGGCCTCGCCCGCGGAGCTGATCCGCGCCTTCGCCGATGCCGGCATTCCCGCGGGCGTGGTGAACCTCGTCTACGGGAGCCCGGCGGACATCTCGAGCTACCTCATTCCGCACCCCGTCATCCGCAAGGTCTCGTTCACCGGCTCCGTCGCGGTGGGCAAGCAGCTCGCCGCGCTCGCGGGAACCCACATGAAGCGCTCGACCATGGAGCTGGGCGGCCACGCGCCGGTCATCGTGTTCGACGACAGCGACGTGGAGGCCGCGGTGAAGACGATGACGTTCATGAAGTACCGCAACGCCGGGCAGGTGTGCATCTCGCCGACGCGCTTCCTCGTGCAGGAAGCCGTCTACCCGAAATTCGTCGAGGCCTTCGTCGCCGGCGCCAAGAGCGTCAAGGTCGGCGACGGGATGGAGAAGGATACGAAGATGGGACCGCTCGCCAACCCGCGGCGGAGCCGCGCGATGGAGGCACACGTCGCAGACGCCCGCAAACACGGCGGCAAGGTGCTCGCCGGCGGCTATCCCATCGGCGAGAAGGGCAACTTCTTCGAGCCCACGGTGGTGACGGAATTGCCGAAGGAGGCGATGGCGATGAACCAGGAGCCTTTCGGCCCCCTTGCCATCATCAACCCGTTCCGCAATTTCGACGACGCAGTGGCCGAGGCGAACCGGCTGCCCTATGGGCTCGCCGCCTACGCGTGGACGCGCTCCGCGAAGACCGCCAACGCGATCGCCGCATCGGTCGAGACCGGCATGATGACCATCAATCACCTGGGCCTCGCGCTGCCGGAGGTGCCCTTCGGCGGGGTCAAGGATTCGGGCTACGGCTCGGAGGGTGGAGCCGAGGCGATCGAGGCGTATCTCAATCCCAAGTTCGTTTCGCAGGCGGGCCTGTAATGCAATAGAGGAGAGAGCCATGTTCCCCAGACTCATCCACGCGCTTCTCGCATCCATCCTGGTCCTGTTTCCGGCCGCGGGGATGGCGCAGGCGTACCCGACGAAGCCGATCCGCCTGATCGTTCCCTTCGCGCCGGGGGGCACCAACGACATCCTCGGGCGCATGGTCGCGACGCACCTCGGCCAGACGCTGGGGCAGAACATGATCGTGGACAACCGTCCCGGCCACCAGGGGATCATCGGCACGGACCTCACCGCGCGGGCGGCGCCGGACGGCTACACACTGGCGGTGATTTCCGCGGCGTACACGATGAACCCGGTGACGCTGAAGGTGCCCTACGACACCGCCAAGGCGCTGGTGTTCGTGGCCAAAATGGGCGCGAGCTACCTGATCCTCACCACCGGCCCGCTGCTGCCGGTCAAGTCGCTGGACGAGCTGCTGGCCGAGGCCGGGCGCAAGCCGGGCGAGATCGTGATCTCGAGCTCCGGGGGCTTCATGCACTTCGCCTCGGCGCTGTTTCAGAGCGTCACGAAGCGCAAGTTCAATATCGTGCTCTACAAGGGCGGGTTCCCCGCCATGATGGATGTCATCGGCGGGCAGGCGCACGTCCATCTCGCCGTGAGCGTGCCGGCGATCCCGCACCTGCGCGCGGGCCGGCTCAAGGGCCACGCCGTCGGCACCGCGAAGCGCGCCGAGCTGCTGCCCGACATACCGACGTTCGAGGAGGCGGGCGTCAGGGGCTTCGACGCCGCGAACTGGTATGCCATCGCGGCCCCGGCCGCCACGCCGCCGGCGATCGTGAAGAAGCTGCACGACGAGATTGCCCGGTTCTTCAACTCGCCCGAGATGCGGAAGAAGATGACCGACATGGGCGCGGTGATCGACATCAAGACCGCCGACGAGATGCGCAAGATCATCCCGGCCGAGATCGCCAAGTGGACTCGCGTTGCCCGCGACGCCGGGATACCGCGCGCCGAGTAGTCACGCCGTGGGCCCCGGGACCCACGTCCCGGGTCCCTCGTTTAGAATAGAGGCCCCGCAACTCCCCCAAGCCTGAAGAGAGCCACGAGATGACCACGATCGAATCCACTCCCGCAATGGTCTCGAAGGTCTACGCGACCATGGCGAAGAACCTCAAGGTGGTGCGCCGCCGCCTCGGCAAGCCGCTGACTTTGGCCGACAAGGTGCTGCTGGGGCACCTCGATGATCCCGAACGCCAGGACATGGTGCCCGGCAAGAGCTATCTCTTCCTGCGTCCCGACCGCGTCGTGTTCCAGGACGTGCTGGGCCAGACCGGCCTGCTCCAGTTCATGCAGACCCGGCGCGACCGCGTCGCGGTGCCGGCCACCATTCACTGCGACCACCTCATCCAGGCACGCGTGGAGGGGGAGCGCGACCTGCGCGAGTCGCTCCTGGAGAACAACGAGATATACGGCTTCCTGCGCACTGCGGCCGCCCGCTTCGGCCTCGGCTTCTGGGGGCCGGGCGCGGGGATCATCCACCAGGTCGTGCTGGAGAACTATGCGTTTCCAGGCTCGCTGCTCATCGGCACCGACTCGCACACGCCCAACGCCGGCGGACTGGGCGCATGCGCCGTCGGCGTCGGCGGCGCGGACGCGGTGGAGACCATCGCCGGGTTGCCGTGGGAGGTGCTCTATCCGAAGCACATCGCGGTATACCTCACCGGGAAGATGAGCGGCTGGACGGCGCCCAAGGACGTGATCCTCTACGTCGCGGGGCAGCTCACGGTGTCCGGCGGCACCAACGCGATCGTCGAGTACATCGGACCGGGCGCTCGCACCATCAGCGCGACTGGCAAGGCGACCATCACCAACATGGGCGCGGAGCTCGGCGCGACTACCTCGATGTTCCCCGCGGACGAGCACATGGCCAAGTACCTGCGCGCGACCGGCCGCGCAGCGCTCGTGCCGCTGATGGAGAAGAACATGGCGCTCCTCGCGCCCGACCCGGAAGTCGAGGCCAGCCCCGAGCAGTACTACGACCGGGTGGTGCGGCTCGACCTGTCGAAGCTCGAGCCCCACGTCGTGGGCCCGCACTCCCCGGACCGCGCGCGCCCGATCTCGAAGCTCGCCGCCGAAGTGCGGGACCCGGCCAACAAGTTCCTCGATTCGATCTCGAGCACGTTGATCGGCAGCTGCACCAACTCATCCTACGAGGACATGAGCCGCTCGGCGGACGTCGCGGAGCAGGCGAAAGCGCGCGGCGTGAAGGCGGCGGTGCCGTTCCTGGTGACGCCGGGCTCGGAGCAGGTGCGCGCGACCATCGAGCGCGACGGCCAGATGAAGTCGCTGAAGGACATCAACAGCACGGTGCTCGCGAACGCCTGCGGCCCCTGCATCGGGCAATGGCGGCGCGCGAAGGAGGTCTCGACGGTGCCGAACACCATCGTCACTTCCTACAACCGCAATTTCCCGGCGCGCAATGACGGCTCCGCGAGCACGATGAACTTCATCGCGAGCCCCGAGATCGTGACGGCAATGGCGCTCGCCGGGAAGCTCTCGTTCAATCCCCTCAGCGACACGCTTACCGGCGCCGACGGCCGCCCGTTCAAGTTGAACCCGCCGCGCGTCGCGCCGGAAGTGCCGGCGAAGAATTTCGACCGCGGGAACGCCAACTACATCGCGCCCCCGAAGGACGGCAGCCGCGTCGAGTTGAAGGTCGATCCCCGCAGCGAGCGGCTGCAGCTGATGCAGCCGTGGCCGGCCTGGGACGGAAGGGACTTCCTCGACATGCCGGTGCTGCTCAAGGCCAAGGGCAAGACCACGACCGACCACATCTCGCCGGCCGGCCCGTGGCTGCGCTACCGCGGCCACCTCGACAAGTTCAGCGACAACATGTGCATGGGCGCGATCAACGCCTACACCGGCGAGGCGGGCAAGGTGAAGAACGTCCTGACCGGCGCGGCCGGCGAAATGGTCTCGAAGGTCGCGCGCAACTACAAGGCGAAGGGCGTCAAGTGGGTGATCGTCGGCGACTCCAACTACGGCGAGGGCAGCAGCCGCGAGCACGCGGCGTTGTCGCCGCGCCTGCTGGGCGGGGTCGCGGTGATCGTGCGCAGCTTCGCGCGCATCCACGAATCGAACCTCAAGAAGCAGGGCCTGCTCGCGCTCACGTTCCAGAGCCCGGGCGACTACGACCGCATCCGCGAGGACGACCGCCTGAGCCTGGTGGGCCTCAATGCGCTGGCGCCCGGCAAGCCGGTCGAATGCCGCGTCAAGCATGCCGACGGGACGAGCGAGACGCTGAAGCTGAACCATACATTCAGCGCCGCGCAGCTCGAGTGGTTCCGCAAGGGCTCGGCCCTGAATCTCTTCCACGGCGGCTCCCGGGCGCCGGCGAAAAAGGCGAAAGCCGCCCCGGCCCGCAAGAAGCCCGTGAAGAAGAAGGCCGCGACGAAGAAGAAGCGGGGCAAGCGCGCCTCCCGGAAGTGAGGGGGCGCCCTCCGACCTTGCTTCACCGCTGCGAATGAGAGGCTGGGCAACCAGCCGGGGGAGCCATGGACCCAGCGGAAATTGAAAAACGATTCGGCAGTGTCGAGGCGCGCCTCGCCCGCATAGAGGCGCAACTGGCGAAACCGGCCGGCACAGCGCCGGCCGCTGCCGCGCGGCCGGCCGCGCCGAAAACGACACCGCCCACGAAGCCCGGGTCCGGAGAACGCCCCTCGCTGGTGACCAGCTTCCTGGGGTGGGGCGGGGCGGTCGCGCTGGTGCTCGCCGCGGCGTATCTCATCCGCCTGGCGGTCGAGAGCGGCTGGCTCACGCCGGTGCGGCAGGTGACCCTCGCCGCGATCTCGGGCCTGGTGATGATCGCCGCGGGATTCGTCCTTCGCGGCGTCAACCGCCAGTACGCCGGGCTGCTGCCGGCGGGCGGGGTGGCGGTCCTGTTTCTGTCCATCTACGGCGCGCATCTTTTCTACGGGTTCTTCGAGGCGACGCCGGCCACGGTGGCGGTGATCGCCGTGTGCCTGCTCTCTCTCGTGCTGTGCCGGGTGTTCGAGAGCGACCTCTACGCCCTGTTTGCGGTGGCCGGCTCGTATTCGGCGCCGCTGCTGATTTCGGGCGTGCCCACGATCACCGATCTCGTGATCTATTTCTCGGCGTGGGGCGTGGTGTTCAGCGTGTACTCGATCTGGCACGGACGGCGCCTGATCTACCTGCTGGCGCTCTATCTCGCGCTGATCATTTTCGATTTCATGTTCCGCAACAAGGCGCCGGATGCATGGGCCGCCGCGCTCACGTTCCAGGCGGTGCAATTCGCGATTTTCAGCACCGCGACCGTCCTGTTCTCGATTCGCAACCAGTCGCCCCTCGACAGCGCTTCGGCGTGGGCCCACCTGCCGCCGCTCCTGATCTTCTACTTCCTGGAGTATGCGCTGCTCAAGCGGCACCTGCCGGAGATCGCGCCGTGGCTCGCGGTCGGCAGCGGCGTCATCGTCGCAGGTCTCTACGGCACCGCCCGCACGGTGCTCGCGCGCCCGCTGCCCGGCGGCGAATTCCTGCTTTGGGCCTACATCGCGCTGGTGCTGTTTCACGCCGGCTACATCGAGACGGTGCCCGATAAATGGGCGCCGTGGGTCGCGTTCGTCATCATGCCCCTCACCGCGATGGTCGCCTTGCGTTATGGCAGCGGCGCCCAGGCGAGCTGGCCGATCTGGTTCGCGGTGATCGTGATCTTCGCGGTCAACTACCTGCGGGTCGTGTTCGATGCCGATTTGAGGCCGGTGCCGGCCCGTTCCTGGCTGGCCGTCGCCTATGCCTTGCAGCTCTACGCCGGGTATTACTTCATCCGCAATCGGGAGCCGGCCAAGGGGATCGCGACGCTCGTGCTCTATGCCGGGCACGTCAGCGCAATGGCGGCGGCGCTGCACGTGCTCAGGGAGGGAATCGTCGAGTCCACGGCATGGGGCGTGATCGCGCTCGCATGCCTTGCCTTGTCGCTGTGGAGCCGCGACCGCGTGCTGGCGCAGTCGTCGCTGCTCGTGTTCGGCGCCGCCGCCGCGAAAGTTCTGCTGTACGATCTCGGCGGAGCGTCTCCGCTCACGCGGATCGTGAGCCTGGTCGTGCTGGGCGTCACGTTCTACCTCGGCGGTCTGCTGTACCAGCGCCTGCCCGCTGCGGGCGGCAAATAGGCAGCCATGGCGCTCGCCCCGCCCGTCATCGTCGTCCCGGGCATCACCGCGTCCTCCCTGCGCGACGAGTACCCGCTGCCGCCGGAGACGGTGTGGTCGGTTCTCACCAAGGACTACAGCCGGGTCGCGCTGCATCCGGACAACACCCGCTACGAGGTCGTTGAGCCCGCGCACCTGCGGCCCGACCAGCTGCTCGAGATCGCCTACCGCGAGCTGATCGAGGAGCTGCGGTTCAACCTCACCGCGCGGGAAGACGAGCCGGTGCCCGTCTATCCCTTTGCCTACGACTGGCGGCAGCCGCTCGACGCGGTCGAGGAGCAGCTGGCGGAATTCGTGGACGAAGTCATCGAGCGCACGAGCCTCGCGCGGCATTACCACGCGGCGGGCTACTCGAAGCGGCCCCGGGTGAACCTCGTCGGCCATTCGATGGGCGGGCTCATCATCACGGGCTACCTGGCGCGGCGCGGGAAGAAGGCGCGGGTCGGGAAAGTGGCGACGCTCGCGACGCCGTTCCGCGGGTCGTTCGAAGCCGTGATCAAGATCGCGACGGGCACGGCCAACCTGGGGAGCGATGCCCCGAGCTCGCGCGAGCGGGAGGCGGCGCGCGTGACACCCGCGCTCTACCACCTGCTGCCCTCGTGTCCCGGGCTCGACATCGGCCCCGGGTGCTCCGGAGGCGATCTCTTCGACCCCCGGCCCTGGCAGCCGAGCATACTGAAAACGCTGGAGGAATACGTGCGGCTCTACGGGCGCAGCCCCCAGGACGGCGCGAAGCAGGCGCTGGCGCTCTTCCGGGCGATGCTCGAGACGGCGAAGCAGCATCGCAGGCGCATCGACGGCTTCAAGCCCGGCGCGGCGGGCCTCGCACCGGCCGACTGGCTGTGCGTGGTCGGCGTGGGTTCGACGACCCGCGTGCGGCTGAAAGTGCGGGCTTCGGACACCGGGCCCGACTTCGAGCTAAGCTCCGGGGACCGGGAGAACCGGTGGACAAGCGGCAAGACGCCGAAGGAGCGGCGGCAGACCGGCGACGGCACCGTTCCGTTCGAAGGCGCGCTGCCGCGTTTCCTGCCGGAGGAGAGTATCGTCTGCGTCACGCCGGATGACTTCAAGTACTGGGAGATCCAGGACCGGGTCGTGACCGGCGTCGCGGGCTTTCACGGCATCCTGCCCAACATGGATATGCTGCACCGGCTGATCGTGCGGCATTTCACCGGCCGGGCCGATGCCCGCGGCAACACCTGGGGCCAACCCGCGCCGGGCGTCAGGAGCTGGCGGCCGCCCCTGCCGTTACGGCGCAAATGATAGGGGGAAAAGGTGTCTGGAACCTTTTTTTCGTTCAGGAGGGGAGCATGGAGACGATTCGATTCGGCAGCATGAGGGACAGGTTGCAAGGCGCGTTCATCGGCATCGTTGCCGGCCTCGCGCTCGCCGGCGCGGCCGCTGCACAGGAATATCCAACCCGGCAGATCATCGTGATCGTGCCGTTCCCCGCCGGCGGCTCGACCGACATCCAGGCGCGGGTCCTCGCCGAGCCCATGCGGCAGGCGCTCGGCCAGGCGGTGGTCGTGCAGAACGTGCCGGGGGCCGGCTCGACCATCGGCACCGGGCGCGCGGTCCAGGCCGCGCCCGACGGCTACACCCTGATCGTGGGCAACTGGACGAGCCACGTGGGCGCCGGGGCGGTCTATCCGGTCAACTGGCATCCGGTGAGGGACCTCGAGCCGGTGGCGATCTTGAGCACAACCTCGCTCATCATCGTGGGGCGCACCGGGCTGCCGGTCAACAACGGCAAAGAGCTCATCGCGTGGCTGAAGGCGAACCCGGACCAGGCAACGGCCGCGCACGTGGGCGCCGGCAGCGGGGCGCACATCTGCGGCATCTACTTCGAGCAGAAGACAGGCACCCGGCTGCGCTACGTGCCGTACAAGGGGGGCGCGCCCGCGATGGCGGATCTCCTCGCCAACCAGGTGGACCTCTTCTGCGGAGAGGCGTCGCAGATGCTGGGACACTTCCGGGCCGGCAGGATCAAGCCGCTGGTGGTCATGTCGAAGACGCGCTGGCGCCCGCTGCCGGAGGTCCCCACCATGGAGGAGACCGGCGCCTCGGACACCTACATCGCGTTCTGGCAGGGCATGTGGGCGCCGAAGGGCACGCCCAAGCAGGTGATCGCGAAGCTGAGCGACGCCGTCACCCGGGCCTTCGCCGATCCCGTGGTGATCAAGCGGCTGACCGAGCTCGGGCAGGAGCTGCCGACGCGCGAGCAGACGACGCCGCAGGCGCTCGCCGCGTATCACAAGGCCGAGATCGACAAGTGGTGGCCGCTCATCAAGGGCGCGAACATCAAGGTCGAGTAGGGGAAGCAGGTTCGCCGCCGCCATGACGCTCCCCGCCTACGAGGTGTTCGCGATCCGCTACGCCCGGCGCGATGCGCGGCGCCCCGAGCATTTCGTCGGCGGAGATCCCCACGACGAGCCGATGCCGATGGACTATTTCGTCTGGCTGATCCGCGACGCGGAGCGCACCATCGTGGTGGACCTGGGCTTCGGCGCGGAGACGGCCGCGAAGCGCAAGCGCGAGTACCTGCGCGCCCCGAAAGCCGGGCTCGCAATGCTGGGGGTGAAGGCCGAGGAGGTGCGCGACGTGGTCATCACGCACATGCACTACGATCACGTCGGCACTTCGCCGGACTTCCCGAACGCCCGCTTCCACATGCAGGACGAGGAGATGCGCTTCGTCACCGGCCGCCACATGCGGCACCCGCTCTTCGCGCACTCGGTCGAGGCCGAGGACGTGGCCGGGATGGTGCACCTGCTGTTCAAGGGCCGCGTATTGTTTCACCAGGGAGCGGAAGAGATCGCCCCCGGCGTGAGCCTGCACCACATCGGCGGTCATACCCCGGGGCTGCAATCGGT
>DATBMB010000086.1:0-1528 GCA_036555035.1 Burkholderiales bacterium
CGGGCGCTCCCGCAATTGCGACCAGCAACGCGGCGACGGTGCTCCGGATCACTCGGGAATGCGCCCGGCGCGCGGCAGCGGGAGGTCTCAGCGGACCTTGACCGCCTGCCCGGACTTCGCGGACTGCACGATCGCCTCGAACACCGCCACCCCGTGGATGATCTGGTCGTAGGTCACCGGATACGCGGCCTTTCCCTGCGCGGCCAGGGCGAATGCCTCCATCACCGCCTTCACCAGGTTGACGCCCTTGTGCTCGATCACTTCCGGCTGCGCGGTGGCGTGGGGCCCGCCCTGGGCCGCGACCGGCATGAAGCGGAACGTGTCGAGGCTCGGCCGCGCCGTCTCGGCGATGCCGTTCTTGCCGAAGACGGCGATGCAGTAGCTCGCCGCGCTCGCCAGCGTGCAGTAGCTGGTCGAGATCACCCCGCTCTTGTGCTTCATCGTGAAGACCGTCGTGTCGTCCACGAGCGGCGCCGCGCGCCGGGCATTGATGCAGTACACCTCCTCCACCTCGCCGCAGAGATCGATGAAGCAGTCCACGAGGTGTACCCCGAGCCCCGTCATCGCGCCCGCCGGGGTCTCCTCCGGGTTCACGCGCCAGGATTCCTTGGGCAGCGCGAGCCCGCTCGGCGTCGACACTTCGCCCACGCAGAACGAGATGGGGCCGAGGCTGCCGTCGCGCACGCGCTTGCGGATCTCCCCGACCGAGGGGTGAAACCGCCGCTGGAAATCGACCGCGAGCACGACGCCCGCCTTCTTCACCGCGTCGATCGCGGAGCGGGCGCTGGCTGCCGTGAGGGTGAAGGGCTTCTCCATGCAGACGTGCTTGCCTGCCTGCGCCGCGCGCTTGACGTGCTCCTCGTGCTGGCGGTGTGGCGTGGTGAAGACCACCGCGTCGATCTTGGGGTCCTTCAAGAGGTCGTCGAGGCTGTCGCGCAGCTCGATCTTCTTGTCGCGGCAGAACTCCTCCGCCTTGGACCGGGTGCGCGTGTTGGCGGCGACGAACGTGATCTCGCCGCTCTTGCCGTGCACGCTCTCGACGATCGTCTTTCCCCACCAGCCCAGGCCTACGATTGCAGCTCGAATCATGCTTTCTCCTTCACAAAAAATTCCGATTCCTCACCGGCCCTCGCGCG
This sequence comes from Burkholderiales bacterium, assembly GCA_036555035.1. Classification (GTDB taxonomy): domain Bacteria; phylum Pseudomonadota; class Gammaproteobacteria; order Burkholderiales; family SG8-41; genus SG8-41. The sequence goes on from DATBMB010000086.1 coordinate 1,137, forward strand.
GCATCGCGTCCAGCCTGACCGCGACGCCTTCGAGCGCTTTCGAGACCGCCGGGTAGCGCGCCATCACGAGGGGATCGTGGCCCGGGACGACGTGCCGCGGCGAGTCGGCGAGCCGGCGCAGGGTATCGTAGCCCTCCAGCACATCGCCCAGGTTGAAGGTCGTCGGAAAGCACCGCCCGGCTTCCATGTGCTCGTAATAGTGAGCGGCATCCGATGCCAGCACCACCCAGCCGCGCCGGGTGTGCACCCGCACCGATTGCAGCCCCGGGGTATGACCGCCGATGTGGTGCAGGCTCACGCCGGGGGCGATCTCTTCCGCTCCCTGGTGAAACAATACGCGGCCCTTGAACAGCAGGTGCACCATCCCGGCCACGTCCTCGGCCTCGACCGAG
>DATBMB010000199.1:0-11265 GCA_036555035.1 Burkholderiales bacterium
TGGTAAAATTTCTAGAATTCTTTGGCTAACCCACTGAAATTGTCGGGAAAGTATAGCACGATGCTTGTTCCCGCCTTGCGCCTTACCGGGCTCTTCGGGATCGTTGCTGCCCTCCTTCTCGGCGCGGTCCCGGCGGCGGCGCAGAGCACCGCGCTGCAGGAGGCCAACGCCGCCTTCAAGCAAGGCCAGTACGATCGCGCGCTCGACCGGGTCGAGGCCCATCTCAAGTCCAATCCGAAGGACGCGCGCGGACGCTTTCTCAAGGGGCTGATCTTCGCGGAGCAGCGCAAGCCGAACGACGCGATCAAGGTATTCACCGAGCTCACCCAGGAATTCCCGGAGTTGCCGGAGCCCTACAACAACCTGGCGGTGCTCTACGCCTCGCAGGGCCAGTACGACAAGGCGCGCACGGCGCTCGAGATGGCAATCCGGACGCATCCGAGCTACGCCACCGCGCACGAGAATCTCGGCGACATCTACGCCAAGATGGCGAGCCAGGCCTACGACAAGGCGCTGCAGCTCGACAAGGGCAATGCACCCCTGCAGACCAAGCTCAACCTGATCAAGGATCTCTTCGTGGGAGCCGAGGCCCCGCCAAAGCCGGGCGCGGCCAAGCCGGAGGCGACCAGGGTTGCCGTCGCAACGCCCGCTCAGAAGCCGCCTGCCCCGGTTCAGCAGACGCAGGCCAAGGCGCCCGCGGCCGCGGCCAAGCCCGTGGCCGCCAAGCCCGCGCCGGCCAAGCTCCCCGCCAAGCCGTCGAGCAACCCGGATGACGTGCTCTCCGCGGTCAACCTGTGGGCCAGGGCCTGGTCGGAGAACGACGTCCCGGCCTATCTCGCGCATTACGCGACGGACTTCAAGACGCCCAACGGTGAGCCGCGCGCGAGCTGGGAGGCGCAGCGCAAGGCGCGGATCGCCAAGCCGCGCAAGATCCAGGTGGAGGTTGAAGCGCCCAAGGTCGTGTTCAATGAAAGCGGCCGCGTGACGGTGACCTTTCGCCAGCACTACCGGTCGGACACGCTCAACGTATCCAGCACCAAGATCCTGGTGATGGTCCGGTCGGGAGACAAGTGGCTCATCCAGCAGGAAAGGGTCGGCAGTTGAAGCTGCCGGCGCCGCTCGGCCTGCGCTCGCTGCGCTACGCGGCCGGAACGCTGCTGCTCGCGGGGGTCTGCGCCTGCGCGCTGGTCTTGAACGGCCGCTCGGGACAGGCGGTGTCGGCGCCGGCCGCGGTGCCGGCCCCGTCGCTCAACGGTCAGCACGCGGCGAACGGGCCGGAGGCGCTGCTGTCGAGGACGCTGCAGGAAGTGGGCAACCGCAGGCTCGATGCCGCCGCGACCGAGATCGACAAGATCATCCGCGACTATCCCAATTTCCGGCTCGCGCACCTGATCAAGGGTGACCTGCTGCTCGCCCGCGTGCGGCCGCTCACCACGGTCGGCGACGCGGCGGGCGCGCCCCTCGACCGGCTCGAGGACCTGCGCGCGGAGGCGCGCGCGCGGACCGCGCGCATGCAGCAGGAGCGCCCGATTGGCCTCGTGCCGGGCTCCGTGGTTCAGCTGCTGCCGCAGCAGCGCCACGTCCTCGTCGTGGACACGGCGCGGTCCACGCTCTACGTGTTCGAGAACCGCGGCGGCGAGCTCTCCTACGTCACCGACTACTACGTCAGCATCGGCAAGAACGGCATCGACAAGTTCCGCGAGGGTGACAACAAGACCCCGCTCGGCGTCTATCACGTGACGGGCCGCCTGTCGCGCGAGAAGCTTGACGCGACCTACGGCAAGCTCGCCGAGCTCTACGGCGTGGGCGCGCTGCCGATCAACTATCCGAATGAATGGGATCGTCGCGAAGGCCGCAACGGCCACGGAATCTGGCTGCACGGCGTGCCGTTCGACACCTACAGCCGGCCGCCGCTCGCCAGCAACGGCTGCATCGCGCTCACCAACGAGGATTTCATCACCATCTCCCGCGAAATCCAGATCGGGTTGACGCCGGTGATCATCGCGAACGGCGTGGACTGGGTGGTGCCCGGCGCCCGCACGGTCCTGCGCGATGCGCTCCTGCAGCAGGTCGAGAGCTGGCGCCAGGACTGGGAGAGTCGCGACATCGATCGGTATCTCGCCCACTATGCAGCGGACTTCTACGCCGGCCGGCTCAACCTGGCGCAATGGTCGAAGCAGAAGAAGAAGGTCAACGCGGGCAAGGAGTGGATCCGGGTGAAGCTCGACCGGGTCAGCATCTTCCTCTACCCGGGACGCGATGATCTCGCGATCGTGACCTTCGACCAGAGCTACGCCAGCAACAACCTCGCCAACCGGATGCGCAAGCGCCAGTACTGGATCCACGAGGGCGGCGACTGGCGCATCCTGCACGAGGGCCGGGCTTGACGAGAATTCTCGCGTTCGCGGTCGCTCTCATCGCGTCATCCGCCGCCGCGGCGGCGAATCCCCAGGTCGAATTGCGCACCAGCCTCGGCGCCATCGTGATCGAGCTCTACCCGGACAAGGCGCCGCTCACGGTGGAGAATTTCCTCCAGTACGTGAAGGACCGCCATTACGACGGGACCCTCTTTCACCGGGTGATCCCCGGGTTCATGGTCCAGGGCGGCGGACACGGCGCGGATTTCAAGGAGAGGCCGACGCGCAAGCCGGTGCGCAACGAAGCCGCAAACGGCCTGAGGAACGTGCCCGGGACGGTCGCCATGGCGCGCACGGGCGAGCCGCACTCGGCGACCGCCCAGTTCTTCATCAATGTCGCGGACAACGAGTTCCTCAATTTCCGCTTTCCCACGCAGGAAGGCTACGGCTACTGCGTGTTCGGGAAAGTGGTGAAGGGCATGGATGTCGTCGCCCGCATCGTCAAGGTCCGCACCGGCGCGGGCCCGGGCGGCCACCGCGACGTTCCGGTCAAGCCCGTCCTCATTGAGTCGGCGCGGGTCATGGATTTAGCCGCAATACCTGCGGCAAAGTAACGACGCATCGCGCATTCCCTTTGTCCCTTATCACCTATCACTTATCGCTCATCACCGAGACATGATCAAACTGCACACGAACCACGGCACCATCACCCTCGAGCTCGACGAGAAACGCGCGCCCGCGACCGTCGCCAACTTTCTCGAGTACGCGAAGAACGGGCATTTCGGCAACACGATCTTCCACCGCGTCATCAACGGCTTCATGATCCAGGGCGGCGGCTTCGAGCCGGGCATGAAGCAGAAGCCGACGCGCGCGCCGGTCAAGAACGAGGCCGACAACAAGCTCAAGAACGCCGCCTACACGATTGCCATGGCGCGCACGTCCGATCCCCACTCGGCGACCGCCCAGTTCTTCATCAACGTCGCCGACAACGCCTTTCTCGACCACACGGCGCCCACGCCCCAGGGCTGGGGCTATTGCGTGTTCGGGCGCGTCGTGGAGGGCGCCGAGGTCGTGGACAAGATCAAGGGCGTCAAGACCGGCGCGAAGGGCATGCACCAGGACGTGCCGCTGCAGGACGTGATCATCGAGCGCGCCGAAGTGGTCTGACGGCAGGATCGAGGATCGAGCGGCCAGGCATCCCATGCCGCACAGCCTGTTTATCTCCGACCTGCATCTCTCCCCCGAGCGGCCGCGCATCCACCAGGTGTTCCTCGAGTTCGCCGCCCGCACCGCGGCGCAGGCGCAGTCCGTCTATGTCCTCGGCGACCTGTTCGATCACTGGGTGGGCGACGACGAGCTCGCCGACCCGTTCAATGCCTCGGTCGCCGATGCCCTGCGCGGCTTGAGCAGCAAGGGGGTCGCGCTCCATTTCATGCACGGCAACCGCGACGTGCTGGTCGGACCGGCCTTTGTCGCGCGCTGCGGGGCGAAGCTGCTGCCGGACCCGACGCTCCTCGATCTTCACGGAACGCGGACGCTCCTCATGCACGGCGATACGTTGTGCACCGACGATGTGGAGTATCAGAGATTCCGTTCCTTCGCCCGCAGTCCCCTTTTCCAGCGCCTGTTCCTGTGCCTGCCGCTCGCCCTGCGCCGGGCACTGATGGGCCGGATGCGCGCCGGGAGCGAGAAGCACAAGCAGGGGACGAGCCCGGAGATCATGGATGTCGCGCAAGCGACGGTCGAGCGGGTCCTGCGCGAGCACGGCTACCCGCGGCTGATTCACGGCCACACCCACCGCGCCGCCCGGCACGAGCATGTCGTGGACGGGCATCGCTGCGAGCGCTGGGTGCTGAACGACTGGTACCAACGTGGGGGCTACCTCCACTGCGACACCACGGGATGCCGGGCCGAGCGCCTCTAGCCGGGGTCGCGGCAGTGCAGCAATCCGGGGATTCTCGGCCCGGAGCTTACAAAGGCTTACATCTTGTAACGGACGGCGGGCCGCTTCCTGCGTTCAAATAGCCAGGAGGACACTGCCATGAAAGCCTTCCTCAAGTCGGTGGTAGCCGGGCTGCTCGCCCTGGTGCTGACGGCGGCGGAGGCGTTCGCCCAGGAGCGCCCCGCCTTCTCGCGGCAGGAGCTCGACCAGATGCTCGCGCCGGTCGCGCTCTATCCGGATCCCCTGCTCTCGCAGGTCCTGATGGCTGCGACCTATCCCCTCGAAGTCGTGCAGGCCGCGCGCTGGTCGCGCGCAAATCCCAATCTGAGAGGCCAGGACGCGGTGCGCGCCGTCGAGCCGATGGACTGGGACCCCAGCGTCAAGTCCCTGGTCGCGTTTCCGCAGGTCCTGCACCGCATGGACGAGAACCTCGACTGGACGCAGCGGCTCGGCGAGGCCTTCCTCGAGCAGGAGCCGCACGTGATGGAAGCGATCCAGGGCCTGCGGCAGCGGGCGGAGCAGGAGGGCTACCTGCGGTCGAATGAGAGAATGCAGGTGACGCGGCAGGACGAGCACATCCTCATCGAGCCCGCGCAGCCGCAGGTCGTGTACGTGCCGTACTACGACCCGACCGTGGCGTACGGACCGTGGTGGTGGCCGGCCTATCCCCCGGTCTACTGGGGACCGCCGCCGGGGTACTACGCGTGGCCGGGCTACGCGCCCGGGTTCTTCTGGGGCACCGGGATCGCCATTTCGTGGGGATTCTTCTTCGGCCACTTCGATTGGCGCCACCACCACGTGAAGGTGGTGCACGTCGACCATCGCCATCCCGTGCAAAAGGCGCCGCATTCCCAGCCGGTAAAGTGGCAGCACAACCCGGTGCACCGCAGGAACGTGCCCTACCGGCACATGGTGTCGCGCCCGACGTTCGTCAATCAGCCGGCCCTGAGCCGCGACGGCCGTCCGCGGCCCGTCACGCGGCAGGATACCCCCGGCACGCGGCCGCAGACTCGCAATGCCGCCCCGCAGTCTCGACCGCAATTTGCCGCACCGCAATCGCGTCCGCAGGCCGCAGCGCCGCAGCCCCGTCCCGAACGGATCGCGCCGCAGGCGAGAAACCCGTTACCTGAGCGCAGCGCGCGCGCGGATATCCAGCGCCCGCAGCCGCGTGCGATCGAGCCGCGGCCGGGATTCGGGGCGCCCCCCGTCGGCAGCGTGCCGCGTTCGGCCACCCCGCCACCCGTCGTGCGCGCCGAGCCGCGTTCGATTCCTCCGGCAGCGCAACCGCGGCCCGTTCCACGGCAGCAGTTCGAGCCCGCCCGCCGCGCGGCGCCGAGCCGCCCGACGCAGGAACGCTTCGCCGCTCCGCGGGCGAGTGTCGGTGGCCCGATGCACGCGCCGCGCTTCGAGGGCAATGCCTCGCGTGGTGGAAGCGTGCGTCCCAACGCTGGCGGCGGCCACCCGCGCGGAGGATCCGCAAGCGCCGGCGGCGGCCGCAGGTTCTGAGTCGCCGCGGCGCGTCAGGACTGTTCCAGCGCCTGCCGGAAATCGCCGATCAGATCGTCGACGTCCTCGATGCCGATCGAGACCCGGATGAGGGAATCCGCGATGCCCATCTCGGCGCGGCGCGCGGGCCCCATCTCCCAGTAGATGGTGTGGGCGATGGGGATCGCCAGGGTCCGGTTGTCCCCCAGGTGGCTCGACGAGATCACGAGCTTCAGCCGGTTGAGGAAGTCGAAGCAGTCGATCCCGTCCTTAAGCTCGAAACTCAGGAGCGCGCCGTAGCGCTTGAACAGCTCCCCGGCGAGCCGGTGCTGCGGGTGATCCTCGAGGCCCGGGTAATAGACTTTCGTCACCCTGGGATGCCGGGCGAGGAAGCGGGCAAGCTCCAGCGCGTTGCTGCAGGCCCGTTCCATGCGCAGCGCCAGCGTCTCGGCGCCGACCGCGATGCGGTGCGCCACCTCGGCCGCGAGCGTCCCGCCGATGTCGCGGAGTCCCTTCTTGCGGATCTGCTGCAATCCCCACAACGCAGGCTTCGCGTTCTTGTAGCTGTCGTGGATGTTCGGGAAACGCGTCCAGTCGAAGATACCGGTGTCGGTTACCGAGCCGCCGAGCGCGTTGCCGTGACCGCCGATGTACTTGGTCAGGGAATGGATGATGAGCCCGGCGTGGTGCCGCTTCGGCTGGTACAGGTAGGGCGAGGTCAGGGTGTTGTCCACCACGTAGAGCACTCCCCGCCGGGTACAGAGCTCGCCGATGCGCGCGAGGTCGGCAACTTGGGTGCGCGGGTTGGCGATCGTCTCCACGAATACGAGCCGCGTATTGGGGCGGAGTGCGCGCTCCACCTCCTCCACGCGGGTCGCGTCGACGAAGCTGATGTCGAAGCCCTGCGTGTTGTAGGTGCCGAACAGGCTGTTGGTGTTGCCGAAAAGAAACGAGCTCGACACGACGTGATCCCCCGCGCGCAGCAGCGCGGTGAAGGTCGCGGCGATGGCCGCCATGCCCGTGCTGAAGCATGCGGTGGCGATGCCGTCCTCCATCTTGGTGACCTTCGCCTCGAGCGCCGCCGACGTGGGATTGCCCTGCCGGCCGTAGACGAAGCCGGGGGCCTCGCCCTTGAACACTTTCGCCAGCTCGCGCGCATCCGGATAGCCGTACGCGACCGACGCGTGCATGGGCTTGTGCACCGCGTAGTGCTCGATCGGCGACTCCAGGTCGGAATGGAGAATGGTCGTGGTAAAGCCTCTCTTCATGGTCGTGCTCCGTCATGCAAACAAAAAACCCGGACAGCTCGCGCCGACCGGGTTTCGCCGTCGCTTTAGCTGCACTTTTAACGCGCCCGCAAGCTGAACTTCAAATCGGCGCGAACCGGAACTTACTCCGCCTTCAGGCGGCTGTCAAGAAATCACGCACCGGGCACCGGCCCGCGCTGAGCGTGTCGAAGGGTCACTCGACGAGCTCCAGCCCGAGATCGAGCTGAGCGCTCTCGGCTTCCATGTCCGCCATCTTTGCGCCGTCGCGCCGCCGGGCCTCTACCCCGTCGAGGTACTCGCGGGTGACGTCGCCGGTGACGTAGACCCCGGAGAAGCACGAGTCCTCGAAGTTGGTGACCCTCGGGTTGACGCTGCTCACGTCCTCGCGCAGCGCCGCGAGGTCCTGGTAGATCAGCTCGTCGCAGCCGATCTCGCGCGCGATCTCGGATTCGGTCCGGCCGCACGCGATCAGCTCCTCGCGCGTGGGCATGTCGATGCCGTAGACGTTGGGGTAGCGCACCGGCGGCGCGGCCGAGGCGAAGAACACCCTGCGCGCGCCGGACTCGCGGGCCATCTGCACGATCTCGCGGCTGGTGTTGCCGCGCACGATGGAATCGTCCACCAGCAGCACGTTCTTGCCCCTGAATTCCATCGCGATGGCGTTCAGCTTCTGGCGCACCGACCTCTGGCGGATCGACTGGCCCGGCATGATGAAGGTACGGCCGATGTAGCGGTTCTTGATGAAGCCCTCGCGGTAGGGAAGGTTCAGCCGCTTCGAGAGCTCCATCGCCGCGGGCCGGCTCGAGTCCGGAATCGGGATCACGACGTCGATCTCGATGTGGCGGTACTGGCGCTTGATCTTTTCGGCAAGGCTGATACCCATCCGCAGCCGCGTCTCGTAGACCGAGATGCCGTCGATCACCGAGTCGGGCCGCGCGAGGTAGACGAACTCGAAGATGCACGGGTTGAGCGAGACTTCGGCAGCGCACTGGCGGCTGTGGAAATGGCCGTCCTGGTCGATGAAGATCGCCTCCCCCGGGGCGACGTCGCGCACGACCTCGAAACCCAGCGAGTCGAGCGCCACGGATTCCGAGGCGACCATGTACTCGGTGCCCTGCTCGCTCTCGGCGCGCCCGAACACCAGCGGCCGGATGCCGTGGGCATCGCGGAACGCGAGCAGGCCGTAGCCAGCGATCATCGCCACCACGGCGTAGGCGCCGCGGCACCGGCGGTAGACGCCCGAGACCGCCGCGAAGATGGTCGCCGGGTCGAGCTTGTAATTGGTGGCGCCCTCCTGCAGCTCGTGCGCGAGGACGTTCAACAGCACCTCGGAGTCGGAGTTGGTATTGACGTGCCGCAGGTCCTGGCGGAAGAGATCGTTCTTCAGCTGCTCGGTGTTGGTGAGGTTGCCGTTGTGTCCGAGCACGATCCCGAACGGGGAGTTCACGTAGAACGGCTGCGATTCCGCCCCCGACCACGCGGAGCCCGCGGTCGGATAGCGCGTGTGGGCGATGCCGGAGAAGCCCGTGAGCATGCGCATGTTGCGCGTGCGGAACACGTCGCGCACCATGCCCGGGCCCTTGTGCATGTGGAAGGTCGGGCCTTCGGCCGTGACGATGCCGGCCGCATCCTGGCCGCGGTGCTGCAGCACCAGCAGCCCGTCATAGAGCAGCTGGTTGACCGGGTTCTTGGCGACGACTCCGACGATTCCGCACATGGCGCGGTCCCAGGTTACCTAGAACTTGATGCGTTTCGAAAAGTCCGCCGGCAGCCACGCCTTGACGGTCTCGGCGGCGGCCTCCAGCGCGCCGCGCAGCGCAGCGTCGCGCCAGGCGGACTGGCGCGGCACCGAGGTCAGCCCCGCCAGCAGCACCAGGATCATCACCACCAGCACGCCCCGCGTGAGCCCGAAAACGCCGCCCACCGCGCGGTCCGCGGGGCCGAGCCCGACGACTTTCACGAGCTTCGAGGCGAGGATCGCCAGCACGGAGAGCCCGACCAGCGCCACGATGAACACGATGACGAAGCTCACCAGCAGCCGGATCTCCTCGCTCGCCATGGCCTTCGGCAGCAGCTTCGCGACTTCCGGCGCGAGGAGGTTCGCAAGCAGGAAGGCGCCGACCCACGCGACCAGCGCCAGCACCTCGCGCACGAGGCCCCGCCACACGCCGATCGCCACCGAGACTCCGAGGATGGCGAGCACGATGATGTCTATGAGCGTCACGGTCACCTCGCGGTGATGTTGCCGTTCATGCCGAGCGATTTCAGCTGCTCGCGCGCCTTCTCGGCGGCCTCGCGCGTCGCGAACGGCCCCGCCCGCACCCGGGTGACGTCGCCTTTCACGGTCTTCACGACCTCGGTATAGGACTTGATTCCCGCACCGGAGATTCTCTCCTGCATCCGCTGCGCCTTCTCCGCGTCGGCGAGCGCGATGACCTGGACCACGAACGGTCCGTTCGCGGGCTTCGCCGCGGGCTTCGCAGTCTTGGCGGGCGCCTTCGCCGGGGCCTTCGCCGGCGGCTTGGCCGCCGCCGCCTTGGCCGGCTTGGCGGGCTCCGGCGGTGCCGCTGGCTTAGATGTTTCCTTCTCCTGGGAGGCGCTGGCCGCGGCCGCGGGCTTGCTCTCGGCCGGCGCCGGCGCGGGCTTGCTGTCCCGCTCCTTGGCGGCGGGCGCCGGCGCGACCTTCGCCTTGAAAGTATCCGTGTCGGTGGACGGAATGCGGATGGAGATGTTCTGGCTGACGGGGCGCGGCTCGGTATCGAGCACCATGGGAAGCACGACGACGATGGCCGCCACCAGCACGATTGCGCCGATCAGGCGCCGTCTCGCGCGTCGCTTGAGCTGGAGTTCCTCGTCGCTGATCGCTCGCGCCATCTACCGCCGCCGCCCGGCCGTATGCATCGGTCCCATGGTCCCTGGTCTCACCGGCTGCCGCCCCTGGCCGGGGACGCCCGTTGGCGCTCCCGCAACTGCATCACCGCGGCCACGGTGTAAAACGATCCGAACACCGCGATTCTATCATTTTCCGTCGCTATATCACAGGCTTGCGCGTAGGCGGTGGCGACGCTGTCGCACGCGGTGACGGCCGTGACGCCGGCCGCGGCGAGCGCCTGCTGAAGCTCCCCCATGTGCGCCCCGCGCGCGCCTTCCAGCCCGGCGACGAACCAGTGCGCGACCTGCGGCTTGACCGCCGCGACGACGCCGGCGATGTCCTTGTCCTTGAGCATCGCGAACACCGCAAGAACGCGCCCGCCACCGCCCATCGCCGCGAGGCTCGCGGCGAGCGCCCGCGCCGCTTGCGGGTTGTGCGCCACGTCGAGGATCACCGCCGGGCGCCCCGGCAGCACCTGGAAGCGGCCGGGATTGTCCGCGTGCAGCAGTCCCGTGCGGATGTCATTGACCGCCACGGGCAGACGCTCGCGCAGTGATTCGAGCGCGGCGATCGCCGCGGCGGCGTTGGCAAGCTGGCACGCGCCGCGCAGAACCGGGTACGGCAGCGCGCCGCGCCGGCCACCCGGTCCCCAGTACTGCCATTGCCTGCCCTGCGGCGTGGCGCCGAAGTCCGCGCCGATGCGCAGCAGCCGCGCCCCGATTCCGGCCGCGTGCTCGAGCAGGCTCGCCGGAGGCGCGGGGTCAGCGCACACCGCGGGCCGGCCGGCTCGAAAGATGCCGGCCTTCTCGCGCCCGATCGCCTCACGATCGCCGCCCAGGAAATCGACGTGGTCGATGTCGACCGTGGTCACCACCGCGCAGTCGGGGTCGAAGGCGTTGACGGCATCGAGCCGGCCGCCCAGCCCGACTTCCAGCACCCCGGCCTCCACGCGCCGCTCCACGAACAGCCAGACGGCGGCCAGCGTGCCATACTCGAAGTAGGTGAGCGGGACCTCGCCCCGGGCGCGCTCCACCGCGGCAAAGGCCTGCGCCAGCGCGTCATCGGTCGCTTCCACGCCCGCGACGCGCACGCGCTCGTTGTAGCGCAGCAGGTGCGGAGAGGTGTAGCGCCCGACGCGGTAGCCGGCGCTCTGCAGGATCGCCTCGAGAAGCGCGCACACCGAGCCCTTGCCGTTGGTGCCGCCGACGGTGATGACGGGGAATGCGGGCGCGAGCCCGAGGGCGTTGCGCACGCGGGCAACGCGGTCCAGCCCGAGCGCGATCGTCTTCGGATGCAGGCGCTCGATGTGCTCGAGCCATTGAGCGAGAGTTTTCGACTGCG
>DATBMB010000201.1:0-4319 GCA_036555035.1 Burkholderiales bacterium
CATATCGTTGGAGTACTTGGGTGGGCGTACTTCAATACCGCATACACGATCAACGGGGAGTACATTTTGAGCGAGGACGCGGAACGCCCATCTCGCGCTTTGAATAGGCTTCTGGATACCTTGCATGTACCACTGGCCATCTAACAAGGCGCTGCAGACGGACAAAGTCAAGCTGTCATGTCTTTTGCATTCGCAAAAGCCACGCCAGCTCGCCTTTGCCGCTGAGCTTGGTCGTTAAACGTGCGCCTTCGGGATACGCGACCGGCAGCAAGGCCTCGGAAGCGGACACCTTTCACCGGTTGCCCATGAGCGCGTGCTAGACAATCGGCGAGTCAGTAGCCGCCCTTGCGCATGCTCTCGGGCAAGCCCGCGATCTTGCCGGCCTGTTTCGAGGGATTGCCGGGGTAGAGGTCGAACAGCGTCTTGTTGTCGACCTGCCGGCCCGACCACTTCTCCTGCATGGCCTTGAGGATGGCGCGGTTATTCGGCTGCTCGCCGTTCCTTTCGAGATACGCCTCGCGCAGGTAGTCGATCACGTCCCAGTGGTCCTGGGTGAGCGTGATGCCCTCGGCCGCCGCGATGGCCTCCGCGACGTCCTTGTCCCAGTCGTCCTGCGAAACGAGATAGCCGTTGTCGGTGGTTTCTAGCGCTCTGCCGTTCACTTCGTAGCCCATGGTTGCCTCTGAACTCGGGAGGGAAAATCCTTTCTAATGTGCAGCACGCAAAATCGACTGCAAGGAGCCAGACCCATGTTCGATCCGATCACCCTGCCGTTCGGCGCCAAGATGCTGTTCAACACCGTCAAGTTGAAGCCCGGCGTCAAGTTCGAGGACGTCGAGCTTGCCGTCGGCGAGATGTGCAACGTCGTCAAGGAGACTTACGGCGGGGACAAGGGCGGCTTCATCGCCGGCCAGGTATTCAGGTTCTCCGGCTTCGTCTCCGAGGAGGGCTCGCTCAACGCCTCGCGCACCGCCGACGAGCACTATGTCATCGTCACCTACTGGCGCTCCTTCGAGGAGCACGAGCGCTCGCACGCCGACGCCACCTTCTCCAACAAGTTCGAGGCGCTGGCGAAGATGTGCTCCGAGACGAAGGAGCTCGGCTACGAGATGCTGTGGCAGGGAATGCCCGAGGTGCACGAGCCGGTCGCCTCCTAATCCTGCCGCAGGCCGAGGTCGCCCACATCCTTGTGGGGGATGAAGACGCCGCAGCCGAGCTTGCGCGCCTCGCCCAGGCCCTCGCGCTGGAGTGCGATCGATTGCGCGGGCGTCGCCACGGTCAGCATCAGGCTACGCGTGCGGTAGGTGCCTTCCGGCGTGGCGAGCGTCACGTCGCGCCCGCACAGCATCGAGGAGGCCTGTATGCGGAGCGCGCGCAGTCCCGCGGTCGCGGCGGCGACGAAAGCCGATTCGTCGGCCGCGCCCTCGAAGAGCACGCTGCGCGAGAAGAGCGAGGCGATGCGCAGAAGCGGGCGCGCGGACAGCTCTCCCACGCGCATCGGAGAGCCCGCGACGTCGAGCGTCCGGCCGGTGAGCGCCGCGGCATCCGCCATGCGATGCGTGGGGAGCCGCAGCACGAGCTTCGTGCGCCGGGGAAGCTGCAGCTGCGCGTCCTCGCCCTCGGGCCGTTGCCAGCCCGCGCCCGAGGCCGCGCCGTGCACGGTGTGCAGCCCGGCCTGCGGCTCGTCCGCGAACCACGGCAGCGCCGCCTGGATCGCCGCGGAGAGCGCGTAGGCGTGGTCGACCGGCAGGCTGCGGCACTCGATCGCGAACACCGCGTCCACGACCTCGTCCATGGCCTTCAATCCACGGGCAGTGCCGCCTGCAGGGCCGCGCGGTCGAACCACCAGTCCTCCTGCACCAGCACATCGACGATGTTGCGCAGGCGCGGCAGGAAAGCCGCCGGGTCGTTGAGTTCCATGTCCTCGATCCAGCGGTTGAAGTCCTCCTGGCTTTCGACGCCGCTGTGCCGGCGCGCCACCGTGGCGAGCACCTGGTTGGTGTAGATGAGCAGGTGCTCGCGCTGCGGCTCCCGGGCGCGCAGGTCGACGAGGTAGTGAGCGGTGACCGCGGCGACCGCAGCGCCGTCGGCGTCGGGCGGCGTCTCGTCGACCACGTGCTGAAGCAGCGCGACGCTCAATTCCGGGTCGACGGGATAGGTGACCGCGAGCCAGACCCCCTGGCCGAGTGCGGCAAGCGACAGCGGCTGGTCGCTGAGGAACAGGATGTCGCACGCCTGCGCGGCGCCTTCCCAGGCCTGCTCCGCGAGGTAGAGATCGAACGCCTCGCGCGCCGCGGCCCAGGCTTCGCGCCGCTCCTCGAGCCGCACGAGCGCGCGGCCGAGCTGCAGCAGCAGATCGGCGCGTCGCAGCGTCCCGGCGCCGGGGGAAAGCTCCGCAAGCTCGCTGCGCAGGTCGGAGACCAGGCGCTTGAGCATGCCGGTCGCTTCTTTCGCGTCCGTGCTGTCGTCGGCGTTGCCGACGGCGGGATCTTCCTTGATGTACTTGAGGGGGATGTATTTCATCCGGTACGTCCGCTCCCGTGAGCGGGGCTGCGTCAGCGCGCGGTGCCCTCGGCGACGCGGTCGAGATACCGCGCGCGATAGACCAGCCGTCCGCGTCCGGGCGCGGGATCATCGGTAAAGGCGCGGCGATCGTGCAGCACGTTGTTGCAGACCAGACCCTGGCCGGCGGCGAGCCGCAGCGTGAACACGTACGGCGAGTCGCCATCGAGCACGCGGTTGAGGAACTGCACCGCGGCGGCAGTCGTCTCGTCCGGTCGCCATTCGATGCTGCGGGTGCGCGCGGTGTAGCGCATGTGAAGCGCGCCGGCGTCGTCGGCGAACACCGGGCCGGTCTGCGCCGGCCGCCGTTCGACGCCATCTACAACGTGCGCGGGAATCGTCATCGCATCGGGCGCTGAAAGCGCCCTCACATATTCCGGGTCGGCATCGCGCAGCAGGATGTAGGCGATGTCCGGATCGAGCAGGCGGTTCTCGCCACCCGCGGCGGCGGGCCGCACGCAGTGCAGGACGAAGGCGCGGATGCGCTCGGCGGGGGCGTTGTAGTAGCCGTCCGTGTGCCACAGCAGGCGCCGGTTGGAATAGGGAATGAAACCGAGCGCCGCCTTTTCCGGCGTCGTCTCGAGCGAGCTGATGCCGTCCTCGTCCGCCAGCGGGTTGGCATGCAGGTGTGTGAGGCCCAAATGCGTACCCAGGCGGCGCGCAATGTCCTTGTCGGCGAGGCCGGCAAGCGGACTGGCATAGACAGCCATGTTCGCTACCCGGCAGAGGCGTTGGATTTCCCCGACCTCGGCTGCGCTGAGGTTGCGAGGATCGCGCACCTCGACGACGAGGTCCTCGGCGCGGCGCGGATAGCGGGCAAGCTTGCGCTCGCGCCAGCGCGCGTAGTCCCGCGCGCGGTCGGGCGCATGGGCGTGCTCGGCGATGACGGGCAGGGCGGTGCTCACGAAAGCGGGTGGGTCCGGAAGCGCGAACGTAGCGCATTGTGAGCGCGATTAGAACTGCCGCCTCGGCGCGCGTACCCGCGCCGGTCAGCAATACAAGCTGTTGACAACTAAACGATTTATCAATCAGCTGGCAGGGCGCCTATCCCTAAAGGGGGATGCCCCCGGGGCATGCCTATCTCCAATAACCTCTGACGGACCGTAATGGCTCGTCGCTACACTTTCCCATTCTCTCCGCGTGGTCGCACGCTCTGGAGGCCTTTCCATGTCCGAAGCGCAGAAGCCGCCCAAGAACCCCGAACGGCACAGCACCTACCTGCCCAGGGAAAAGAAGTCTACCAAGCCGTTTCATGCGACGCCCATGCTCGACCAGCTCGAGTCGGGTCCGTGGCCGAGCTTCGTCACCGGGCTCAAGCGACTGGCGCATGAGAACAACATGATGGTCGACCTGCTCGGCCAGCTCGAGCACTCCTACAAGACGCGGCTGGGGTACTGGAAGGGCGGCACGGTGTCGGTGTTCGGCTATGGCGGCGGCATCATCCCGCGCTTCTCCGAAGTGGCGAGCATGTTCCCGGAATCGAAGGAGTTCCATACGCTGCGCGTGCAGCCGCCCGCGGGCAACCACTACACCACGAAGCTCCTGCGCCAGCTCTCCGGCTCCTGGAGCAAGTGGGGTTCCGGGCTGATCGCGTTTCATGGCCAGACCGGCAACATCATGTTCATCGGCGCCTCCACGGAGAACACGCAGCATTTCTTCGACGAGATCAACGAGTACGGCTTCGACCTCGGCGGCGCGGGCCCCTGCGTGCGCACCGCGATGTCGTGCGTCGGCGCGGCGCGCTGCGAGCAGTCATG